>CAJLFL010000095.1 GCA_905205855.1 uncultured Eubacteriales bacterium
ACCATAGCCCCAGAAAAGCGCTGAAAAGAATGGAATAAACGCAGAGGTTGCTCCGATTGCGGCAAGGCCGTCTGAACTTAATACCCTGCCGGCTATCATTGTATCTATTATACTGTATGCCTGTGATAAAAAACCTGAAAGTATAAGCGGAATTGCAAAAAATAAAAACGTCTTATATATATTTCCTTTTGTTAAATCCTTCAAACCCTGCACCTCTTGACAATAAATTATGACCGTATAATATTATAACAATTTATCTGCTTTTTGCAAGTATATTTAATGTTTCGATAAAACATACTTGCAAACAAATGTTAAAAACTCCGAAATACAGGAAAAGAGGATAAAAGCAGATAATAAATAAAACGCAGAGATTGAAGCTTGATTTTGAGAAGCAAAGACCGTTTAAAAAGTCTGCTGACTTTTTAAACAGTCCTTTTTGACAAAGTACAAACTTAAAGCACGGCTTTAACAGCCTGTACGCTCTGCAAATATGACAACCGAAATATGCCGAAAACCGGCTCTCCGGCGGTTGTTTTAATCCTCAAATTCAAATAAATCGGAATTCCTGTCCTTAAACAGCTCGTATACGTCAGCCATAACCTCAGGCTCCATGACCTGTTCAAGGCAATCCTCCTCATCATCCTTTTTAATTCTGAAAATAACAATTTCTGTTACTGTTTCCTCGTCATCATCATAAGGAATACACACAACATAATCATCATTTTTATACTGTACCGTATCTAGATGTTCAAACGTAACGGTGTTTCCGTCCTCGTCCGTTAAATCAATCAAATGCGGATTTTCGGGCAGTTCTGCCATAATAAACTCTCCTTTTCACCTTATACTGTCAAGATAGGACTGCAGAATATATGCGGCGGAAACACTGTCAACCTTATTCTTGCGTTTCTGACCGCGCGTGTTTGTTTCATTCATCAGCATATGTGCTGATACAGTTGTCAGTCTTTCATCCCACAGCTTTACCGGCACATCGGTGTACTCCGCCAGAACCTTTATAAAGTCCTGTGTCTTTTCTCCTCTGAAACCGACCGTGCCATCCATATTTTTGGGAAAGCCAAGCACCAACAGCTCTGCATTATACTCCTGCGCCAGCTTGGCAGTATACTCTGCAACCTTGCGCATGTTTTTTTCTTTATACGCCGAAAGCGGAGTAACGCCGAAACCCAAAGGATCGGAAACCGCATAGCCTGTTCTGCTGTCGCCGAAATCAATTCCCAATATTCGCATAATCCTACCTCTTTTGTTTTTCTCGGTTTATTGTAACACAATTTATCTTAATAATCAAGCTAAATTATAAATCTGTCATATTCGCGCAGTTTTTCCTCCGCAAGCGGATTATACTGCGGCTTTGATTCTTCGCTGCGGATACGCGGCGCAATAGGATCACTCATTAAAAAATACTTCATTGCGTCATACAAATGGTCCTCTTGCCGTGTATCCACATCCTCCGGATTTACCGAACCATATCTCAGCATAGGCAGAGTTCTTATCATGTTTCGGCATGAACTGAATACATACATCATGGGAACACCGTTATTGTCAAACGCAAGACGGTAATGCACCTGCATTTTTCCGGCAAGGCGATCGTTTTTTCCTTTTTCAAAGTAAACGCCCTCCCTCTCCATCATATCCGCTATGCTCCCCTCGGAAGAACCCGTACTGTTCCATATTGCCGGGTCTGCATAGCCGATTATCGGCATATCGGTTTTCTCTGCTGCCTCAATCTCCTTTATTTCCTGCGCTATCTTTTGCGCTGTCCATCTTATTCCGACATCCGGAGTCCCCGTGCAGCCGTAAAGCTCTCTGTAATTATACGCGCGTCCGTCATTATCTATTGCAAACCACACAACGGCAAACGGCTTTGAATATCCAAAGTCAAACGCTCTGAATCTTCGCCATTGGCGCGGAATCTCAAACGGCTTTATAACGTGTGTCCAGCGTCTTATTTTATAATTCTTAGGCTGATTGCGCCATTCGGCAAATACCTGACCGTCAAATATATCCCATTCACCGTACAGCAGCGCTTTGCGCTCTGCCTCAGGCAGAAGCTCCAGCCTTTTTTTGTACTTGGGATCACTCCTCATCAGAAAGACATTATCACTGACAAATGACGGAATAAATATTCTTTTCATCCCTGTTGCCGAATCCGTATGCTCAATGTTCGGCTCAAAACCGTCGATAAACCGCTCCTTTACCCAGCTGTGTCCTGTTCCGCCCGGATTTGTGCTTGATTTTATCTGCTTTGGATACGGATTTACTCCGCGCAGCCTTGAAAGCAAATATATGTATTGCGACTGAGTAAAATGCGTAAGCTCGTCAAACCTTATCACATCATATTCCGCGCCCTGATACCTGAACACATCCTTTTCCGCCGCACAATAACCGAATTCTATCAATGAGCCGTTTTTAAACTCCCATTTGTGCGCTGTTGAATGGTATTTTGCCGCTTCATCAGGAAACATCTGAAGCGAGGTAAA
Source organism: uncultured Eubacteriales bacterium (assembly GCA_905205855.1). Lineage (GTDB taxonomy): Bacteria > Bacillota > Clostridia > Monoglobales > Monoglobaceae > Ructibacterium. The sequence goes on from CAJLFL010000095.1 coordinate 2,496, forward strand.
TATTATCGAGTGTTCCAGCTCCGGAAAGGTTCGGCGCAGTATAAGCTGACGGCTGTTTGGGTACTTAAGTGCATATATGAGCGCATCTGCAAGCTGCCCGTATGACTTGCCTCCGCCTGCCGCACCGCCGAACAGAACCTCGTCAGCTGTTGCATCCATAAATCTTTTCTGTGATTCGGAAAGTTCTATGTTTAGTTTTCTGTTCATCTTATTCCCCCTGAACAACCTTTATGTTCACATCAAACTTTATATCCTCTTTCTGCTTTAAAGCCTCCGATTCCGCAAGATTTAAAAGTTCCTTGGCTGCCGCAAGCTCTACACGCTCGTTTCCGCAGTGCAGAAGGTTATGAAGCTTGTCCATTATTTCTGCAATTTGCTTTTCCTGTTCTGCCTGCGCCTTAATCTTTCTCATCAGCAGCGCCGCCTTTCAGTTCTGCGCCGGCAAGCCTTTTAAGAGCACGGTCATGTATCCTTATAGCCTGCCTGCGGCTGTAATGTATATGAAACTCCATCGCATCCCACATGATATTCTTTATGTACCTTGCACTGATTACCGCCCTCTCGTCGGGATCAAGCAAATCAAGCGCGTATTCCACGTTTTTTTCAAGTATTTTAATCTGTTCATGAAGCGTGTCAATTTGGTTCAGATAATACTCCTCGTGTCTGATACCCGTGCCGCTCTTTTTACATTCTCTTGCCAAATCAGAAAAGAACTCAATTCTCATAGACAGTTCCTTTCTGAGCAGCGGCAAGCCTCTTAACCATTTCTTTACCTCATTTTCTGTTTTTAACACCATTGCTCCATGCCCCTTTCTTATAAACTTTTTATCCTATAGTATTCGTGACAGCATTCAATATCGCAGAATAATCCGTCAATACTTTTCACAAGCTCCGTCATATCGTCCCAAAGCTCTGCACCGCACTCGGCGCAAAAGCCTGCAAGCCGCGGCGTTCTGTTTGGGTTCAATGTCCCAAAGCGTTCCATTTTTTCTATATCGGGATGAGTCATATTTTCTCCTTTCTGCCATACAATAATCAATCTCCGATAACGAAATAAATGTTACAAACTTATTATACAACGAGAATTTAGTTTGTCAAGAGTAAATTTAACAATTTTTTCGTTAAAATAGTTGCAAAATATCAAATATTATGTTATTATTTGTACTAACGAGGTGATTATTGTGGCAAATAAAATTATCAGCAGGAAATTACGCGAAGCGCGTGAGGCAGCCGGCTTTACCCAACGTGAGGTTTATGAATGGCTTGGGATAGGTCAGTCCACCTTCAGCGGTTGGGAAACCGGTCTGGGCGCCCCTTCTATTGAAACCTTTTTGCGGCTGTGCCGCAAATATAATATAAAGGATATATCCGGTTTCTTTTTGCCGGAGGCAATGGGAGGCACCTCCTCTCTCTGCCTTGATCCCGTCTTTATAAACAAAATGCTTTCTTTGTCAAAGCGCGGCAGAGATGCAGTGCGCAGCTGCCTTGAATTTGAGTATAACAATCGCTTTGCCGAGGCAGCCGCGCCGATACGGCATAAGCGTCTGATTCCGCTGTTCACCCAAGCGGCAACCGCAGGGACAGGCAACTACCTTGACGACCGCAATGCCGAAACGGTTGAACTTGATGCGCCGGAGAACGCCGATTTTGCGGTAAACATATCGGGTGACAGCATGGAACCGTTGATTCATGACGGCTCCACTGTATTTGTACGCAGTCAGTCCACACTTTATCACGGAGAAATCGGTTTGTTTTCATACAACGGCGAAAGCTATTGTAAGATGTGGGATAACAAAGGCGGCGCGCCCAAGCTTGTTTCCATAAACAGCGAAAAGTATCCGCCGATTATCCTTAAAAAATCAGACCGCCTTATCACCTACGGCAAGGTTTTGATATGATTGCCGCAGCTTTTCAAGCTCCTCAAGCAGCTTTTCTTTGCCGTCGAGATGAATGTTTTTAAGCAGCAGCTTTGCAGAATCCGCCATATCCGGTCTGAACACCCCAAGCTTCCACAAATCCGTCATGGTCTGATTATGAGCAATTCTGCTGTACGGGTTGCTCTTTTCGGCACTTACGGCAACATCAAGTTCAACCGGATGTTCCGCCGCTGCCTCTTTCCACTTTCTGTTTGAGAATTTAATATAGCTGTGCTTGCCGTCCTCATCATCTATTCTGTAAGACCTCGGACTGTCATAAAACTGGCGCATAAGCTCCATACAAAGATATATTATTTCACGGTATGCGTTGTTTCCCTCAGAAATCATGTCCCGACTCAGCTTTTCGCCTGCCTGCTGCAATGCGACTATGGCAGAGTACGCGGTTACGCCGCCCTTTGTTTCACCCTGCTGAAAGTCCCTGTTCCCGGAGATTTCTTTAAGCTCGTCTATCTTATTGCGGCGGTGCTGAATTATGTATGCATGCAAGGGTTTAGCCTGCAGCTCGCGTATATTCTCATCACTGACAGAGCCTGCAACATGAATAATATCCTTAGACAAATCGGTAAGTTCATACTCGTTAAGTCCGCCGTTATCCTTTATCATAAATCTCGGCTTGCCCGAAATCATAGCATTTCGGCTGATTACCCAATCAAGGCGGTCTATATACATCTGCGGGTTTTTGATAATGTCCACCATTCCAAAGCCGACCGGGCTGTCCTCGTCCGGGTACATAACGTCGAATACAAACGGATACTTGCCGTGTCCATATATTCCCCCGCTGCCCTTATCCTCTGATGCATCAAGTATTAAATCACCGCAAAACTTTATAAGTTCAACCGTCTGCCGTTTACCGCTGTACTTTTTATAATAGCAATCGACAACCACCAGCTTATCCCTGCCGCTGCCACTGTTGTTTATGTTCTGCATATCATCATATGTCTGCATTTCTATTCCGGAATCACCGCCGAATTTATCCGCATACATAGGATAACGCTGTTTTAAATCCTCCTTGTCCGCAAGCGCAGTCAAAAACACAAAACGGCTTTCCTGTATATCGCATATACCCGGTTCCCAGAACAGATTAAGCAGGTCAATTTTGCGAATATCTATTTCTCCCAATCCGTTTCTGAGCAGCGGATTAAAAAACACTCCATAACACGCAGCGCCGTTTTTAAGCTTGTACCACCAAGCGCGGCTGTATGTATTTCTGAAGTTACACAGCTCCAGCTGTACCGGCAAAATCTTTGTAAAGACCTCGGCAAGCTCACGGTCGCTCTCATCTCTCTCAAGAATATTCGGTACGGGATAATTGTCCATTGCGTCTGCATGCTTGTTGGCTATTGCATTAAACAGGTACGGCGTTGTCGGCGACGGCATTTCTGTATTTTGCTCTCCCATATACCGCGATTTAAACCAGCGGTTGTTTTCTATTATTCGTCTGTCAAACTGCTGCTTATGCTCCATATACTCATTGAATTTATCCTTTACCTTTGCAAAAAATTCCGGTTTTATTTTTCCCTGATACGAATCTGATAACATTTGTTTTTCCTCCTTATTTATTGTTTATGATGCACTTTACAGCTTTGCCTCGACCTTCGCCAGCCTTTGCTTTACAGCTGCCAGTTCCTGCTCTATATTCAAGCCGTTAAGCAAAACACTGCTGCCGGACAGCCAAAGCTCTCCGCTGTCCTCCCATAGATTGATAAACGGCGAACAGCCCTTTACACCCATTGATGCGCCGCTTGAATTTTTTTCAATCACAAACGCGCCGTCGGAATACACCACTCCGTTTATATTCTTTTTTCCGGAGCCGTTGCCTGCACCGAGAACAATATACGCTGTTCCGTCCTCCGCAACAGACATACCTATTTTCTGGTTTCGGACATTTGCCTTGTCCTGCATGACTTTAATCCCGGCGGGATCAAGCTGTGCAAAAACCCCTCCGCTGTTTGTATCATATGCCGCGCTGTCCGTGCCTATTATTGTAGATGAATACACAGATGAGCTTTCTACCTTTCCGGTAAATATTGCATCTCCGTCACTGTCTATTGACACGGTTGGTATTCCTTTGCTGTTGCAGAGCAGAAAATTAAATTTTTTTGTTCCGCTGTTGTATGCAGCTATAAAACGCGTTTTTTTGCCGTCCGTAATTATAATTTGTGCGTCAGACAGCTTTAATTCCCCGTTTTTGCTTGATACGGTAACCTTGTTTGTGTCAACCGTTCCGGCTGCCAGCTTGTCGGCAGTCAGCGCTCCGATTTGTGCGTTTTCAATCACCGCGGTTGAAGTATCAATGTTTTCGGCTTTAACAGATGATGCTTCGATAACATTCCCGGCGTCAAGATTGTTAAGAATATAGGTAAGCTCGTCAATAAGCGCTGTCCCCCATTCCTTAAATTTTATTAAATCCTCATTGCTTTGACCGCTCAGTTTGGGCGGTATCGGTGTTGTTAGATTTGGCATGTTCAGACCTCCTTTGATTTGATATTTGTATTATAAACCGAAAGCGAGTGTCACAGCGTGCCATAAAAAGCAAAGGCTGTTTAAAAAGTCAAATGACATTTTAAACAGCCCCTTTTCCTATTCTTATCCCTTTGCTTTGCCAAGCATGTTATCTCTGAAGAAAAACGTAATCGACCAAAGTCCGGCAATGGCGACTATCGTAAATATGATTCTCGACATGACGGAAAGCTGACCGCCGAACAAAGCGCCGACAAGATCAAAGCCGAACAAACCAATGCTGCCCCAGTTTACGGCTCCGATGATTACCAAAATCAAAGCTAT
>CAJLFL010000096.1 GCA_905205855.1 uncultured Eubacteriales bacterium
TGCTGTACTCATCATTATATCTGTCATATGCCTGCTGTGCAAGTCCGGGAATTGAGTCTGTAAGTTTTTTGGAATAATATTGCGCTGCCTGAGCACCCGCGGTTGCTGCCGCTGAATTTGCATATCCTCCCGTCAGAGCGGAATAAGCAGCCATGTTATCCCTGACGGCTCTGTCGCTTTCGGTCATATATTTATTTTTGTATGACTGAAAGACAGGATCGGTGTCCGGATCGTATTCAAATTCAGGTCTGTTTCTCAAATTTGCAATCATACTTTCGGCGGCGCCGAGATAACGTCTTTCGTATTCGTTTGCCAAATCTGACGGTGACAGAACAGCATTGCCCGAAATATAATCGTCGGCGGCATTTGTTACGGCACTCTGCCTTGCCCACGCTTTTCCGTCATTGTCAATATACATAATATCTATGGGTTTGCCGCCTATCATTACAGAACCGTTGCCATAGCCGAGGGCATCTGCCTTTATTCCGTATTTGCCGGCATAATCCGCAAAGGCGTCACTGACGCGGACAACAGGATTACGGCTTCCTTTGTAATAATCGGAAATACTCCTTTGTATATCGCTTTCTTTAGCGTATGAAATACCGTTTTCTTCATCCATAAATCCCGGTTTCATCAATGCCTTGCCGTTTAAAGTAACTGTGCCGCTCGGCGAATCATAGCCGATTTCAGAGTCGCGGAAACCCATATTTTTAAGCGAGGCTCTGATCCCGACCTGACCGTCATCCGTATACGGTACCTCTGTTTTTGTCTTATTTTGCATACGTTTTACCTCCCCGATATGTTGTTGTTTCCAGTCCGTGAATCACAGCGTATCCGCTGCCATCAACACGTATACTGAAACTGTCGCATTTTTTAAAGCGAATTGGTATTCTGTGTACGGCAAAGCCTTTTCCTTTTATGTGTGCATATTCAATAAATTTTCCGCCGTCATGCGATATGCTGATTTTTATTTCTGTGTCTGTGCCGGAATCAATCCTCAGCCGCAGGCTGTCAGGCGCTTTATGCTCAAAGCTGTCATAGGTAATCGGATTTAAGGTAAAGCTCCAGCTGCCTGTTCTGCCGCTGCTGCAAAACTCCCATACTCCCGTGTCGGAGGCAGCATAAAGACTGCCTCCGTATCGGATAAATCTTGTAAAACGCGTGTCATCCTCACGGTGCCACATATTGCATTCCGGATCATATACAAGGACATCACAGCTGCCATCACTTTTGTATGCCGCCGCATAATACTTTTTTTCATTCGCACCTGCTGCACAGGCAACATAATTATCAGACAGCTTAGATGAAATTTTATATGGTTCTCCGCCGCTGTAAGCGCAAAATCCTCCTGCTGAGAGATAATATAGTATACCGCCCAGTTCGGCAATACTTCTTCCGTCAATACATCCTGTCATTGTTTGCTTGGGAACGGAGAAATTCTTTGGTGAGTCACCGTACACGTGATGAATAAAGTTTTGTTTAAAAGCAACGACAGAGGTGCGATAGCTGCATATTCCGGTAAATCCGCCCGGTGTACCGATACGGCAGTACCAGCTGTCGTCACCCAGTCCCTGAAACGAATTGAAGTTTGTGCAGTCACCAAGTTTAGAGGCATAAATATATTCACCGTTTTCGGCAGTTCCCCATAGCCGATTGTTATGAACACATACATGGTTCATATCGGGGATATATGCCTTGACGGTAACGGTTCCGCTTTCGGTTGTATTGGTAAATACAGCCTTGCCTCCGTTTTTATTATATAATAAAAGTTCCAGCTTTCCGGCGGATGCTGATTTGACAACAGCGCTGATTATAGCATTGCCGTCGGCATAGTCATGTGTACCTCCGATAGTGCAGGTGTTGTTTGCCGAAACAGAGCATTCGCTGATTGTTACGCTGTCACCGGGACTGAATATATCAAAACCGGCATTTGATTTCTGCAGATATGCAGTATAGTATCCGGTAATTGAGTCATATGAGGAATAAAAGCTTATTCCTGCCGCAGAAATGGTTTTTTCCATGCTTTCAAGCTTACTGCTTATTACGCCTGTTTCGGAATCCGGAAGATAGTTATAATACATCTTATCGGGAAATATACAAAGCTTGCCGTTAAAGTCTGCGATAGACTTTTGCCCGGCGGTTTTCAGAGTGCCGTTTATTTTTGTCCCGCAGTAATAAAAATCCTTGTCCTTTACACCGGTAAATGAGTTTATTTTTGTATCGGTATATTCCGGCGCGGCAATAGCGGAAATTCCGGTCATTACAACTGCCTGACGCCGGCTTTCGGACGGTATTACCGCCGGATAGGCGTCAGATGACAGATTTAACATTTGTTTCATACTGGCAAAGGCAGCTTTGGGACGGGTGTCAAGTCCGCCAAAGGTTTGCATTGCAAAATTTTTAGTATCGTATTCGTTTATTTGCGGCAGAAACATAGCAATCCTCTCCTTTCATGTTTTACATATACCAATAGTTTTTAAATACCGAAAGCTCATTGAGCGGCGAACGGTTTTTATAATCCTTTTTTAAGCCGTCATACAAAATGTTGTATTGGGCAATATGGGCATTATAACCGGAATAATCATGCTGATACATTGCCATTTTTGCAAGCAGATATTCAACATAAATATTATCATATGCGTCCGTATCGGTTTCGGTAACATCATCAATAACTCGTCTTATATGCATGTTTGCTGCAGTCTGAGGGGTAAAGGCATCAGACTCGGTGACAAGCCCGTCATAGACAATATCCAGTACCTGACAGGTTTTGCAATTATCCCAGTCCGGGACTTGAGAATCGTCCTCTAATATGACATATTCAAGAGTATCACCGGGGATAAACGGAGGCGTATCGATTTTTATAAAATTTTCACTCAAATCGAATTTGCCGGAAATACAAATATTGCGTACAGGATACGGACGGGTGAGATATATCAGCTTGACTGTGGCAGAACCGGGGCGTACTGTCGGCTCTGCCAAAAAACTACGCATATCAAGTTTGCTCATGTATATTCCGTCTATGTATGCCGCTTCAATATCCTCGAAACAAATTCCGTCCGGCAGAATAATCTCTCCGGTGTCAGATATTGTCGTCATGGCAAAATCATATTCCTTTTTTATCTCGCGGCGGATAATTGCGGAAAGCTCCTGGCACCATAGGAGCTTTTCCTCTTGCGTATAGGGATTGGGACATAATTTGTCTGCAATCTCAATAGCTTTTAAAAGCTCCATTCACATCACCTAACCCTTCAGACTGTCAAGGTACGCCTGAGCTGCTATTTCCTGTTTGTTGCTTCTTTCAAGAACAAGAGCAACACATCGCGGAACCATTACAGAAACACCTCGCTGTATCTGATAATTTGTTCCGTTTACAGTAACGGTCAGGTCATCCTTGCAACGGTTGTTATCCTTGTTGAGTATAACCGGGACGGATTCTGTATAGTATTTTTTTATATCTTTCATTATTATTCACTGCCTTTCATATGTTTAATAGCTGCAGGTAGTTTCAACGCGAACCAAAAATTCGGGTGACAGAATTTCTGCGGTTTGCGTTGCTTTCCAGCCTACCGTGCTTCTCTGATCCAAAGGATCGCCTGTGCCGGCGCTGCCCTTTTGTTTTAATATGGTCTGCAAACCTCCGCCGGAGATACTTGTAACGCCGTATGCATTCTGACCGATAAACAGTGTGGAGTATACATCTCTGCCCTCTGCACCGCCGCCGGACGGATAGATGACGGTATCTGCGGATATTGAACCGGGAGCCTCAGAAAGGGTCAGAGTCGCACTTCCCTCTGCACCTTCAGATGCGGAGGAAACCGAATAGTCAAGACCGTTTATCTGAACCTTTTTTCCGCTGATATGCTTTGCTTCGTCTGCGGTAAGCGCCTCTTTGACAGTAATTGTTTTGCTGTTTACGGATTTGACGGTAAGCGTTTCAAGTTCTGCATTTTCGGCATCACCGTCACTGAGCAGACTGTCGGGGTGGAATATTTTAGCCTCTGTGGACTCAATAAAAGCAACCCCGTGAATTCTGCCGATTTCACCCTTGTACCAATCCTTGGGATCAACATTTTGCTTTACCGCCTTCCATTCCGGATCGTTTGTCAGGTCGTTGGCAACATCCGGATGAATTATTGCTACATAGCACCCGTCCTTAAACGGAGCGGCATTGTTTCGTTTGAGGGTTGCCACCGCTCTTTTTACTGTTGCTACGTTAAGGTAGTCATTATCGGCATATGTTGCTTTTCCGCCTGTAAGAAGATTTCGGTCTGCTTTGCCGTTGCCGTACTGAACATTGGTGCCTGCATTTATTTTTTCTCTGATTACGGTGTCAAGCGTTCTGCCTGCCTGATCGCCCAGGACATTCTGGGTTTCGCTTATGACCGAATCAACAGCTGTCAGCGTCAGCATATCCGACATTGTTACATAATCGCCGTACTGTTCTACGGTTGATTCAACGGTAGTAACATTAAGCTTGTTGCCCTTAGGCGTTACGCCCTCTGTCAGAGGGGTAAGCGCTTTTGGGAGAGGGCTGAAACGTCTGAATTCTATTGTTTTACCGCTGCCGCTCGGAATAGGTTTTTTTTGACCGTATTCTGCATGTACCAGCTTAGGCTTGGCAAAGCGTATCAGCGCTCTGTCATAATACTTTTTCATTTCGGGTGTAAGATTGTTGCCGCTGTTATTTGTTGCGGTTGTCTGAGTGTTTAAATAATCCATAGTATTTCCTCCTTATATGTTTTGTTTCGAGCCGAAAGAGAATAATCAAAACCCCGGTTTTGCGAGGAATATTACATTTAAAAGGTAATTCTTTCGCCGTTTTTAGCTCTTTCGATAATGTCATCAATTTCTTCATCGCTTAAATCCTTCGGATTCTTTGACGCGATAGCCGGACGGTTTTTACCGGCGCCGTTTTCGGGAATCCGGTTGCTGCGTGCGTTAAACTCCTTAATTGCCTCGGTACGTACCTGATCTATTATGTCATCGCGATGAACCAATAAGAATGCGTCCTCAACCGAGAGGTTGTTGTCCCATAAATAGTCAATAAACTCAGAATTTTTAATTTCCTCTCTCATGTTAAAGTTTGGGTTTTCGGCGGCAAATCTTGCTGCCTGTGCTTTGATTTCCTCAAGCCTCCTTTCCTGCTGCGGCGTTATATCCCTGCGCCGGAAAGATGCCGCCTTTTCTGATGTACCGGAATAATCGGAATTTTCCGGTGTCTGTGCCGGATTAGGCTCGGATAAAGCCTGTTTCTGTTTTCCGGCATTGCTAAAGTTAAACATATGTGTCCTCCTCTCCCGTTTGCAGACCTGTTCACGCGGCGCATCTCTGCAGGATTTGTATGCTGTATCCTGCGCCGGTGTGCTCGGTCAGAACGGAATTATTTTAGTCACGGTTTGGATAATGGAGATAAACTCCTTACCTCACCGCGCAATATGATTCTATCATGTAATTGCGTGCCGCGGCGTGTCATGAAAAAAGCGCAGCTGTATAAGTGAATTTTCACTTATACAGCTGCGCTGTGAAATAAGTTCTACAGTGAACCGAGTTTTTTTATTATATAATCATAGGCGTCCGGAGTGTGTGGCAGCATACATTCGCTGCAATCCTTGATTTCTCTGCCTTTTTTATCTTTAATATAGCTGCAGTTTCCGCCGCAGTCATTTACAAGATATAGCGGACAAAAACAAAACAAGCAGTTTATTTTGTCGGATTTGTGACACGGATAGTATTCACACGAGCGGTTTTCAAAATATCTGTAGCTCATTTTTATTCAACGTATTCTCTGACTCTAAAGCTTACGCCGCATTCTTCGGCAATTTTGCGGCAGGCTTCTATCTCGTCGGGAGAAATAATATCAACTACAGAGAATACGACCTCCGAAACATAGTTTTTTGCGGATATTGCAAAGTCCTTAAGTCCTTCAAATGCCTTTTCGCCGCCAAATTCGCTCAGACAAAGTTCCTGATACTTTTCGGAATTTTCGGCATTAAGACTAATTGAAACACAGTCGATGCGTCCTTTAAGCTCAGGTGTTATATCTCTGCCGCAGATCAGATTTCCCTGTCCGTTGGTGTTTATCCGTAAAGGCATGTCAGGACACTTTTGTTTAAGCCATTCGGCAATTTCCATCATATCATCAAAGCGTTCTGTCGGTTCGCCAAAGCCGCAGAATACAACAGAGGCGTACTTTGATAAGTCACGCTTTTCAAAATCTGCTTTAATCTCGTCAACGGTAGGCTCGCGGTCAAGCCAAAGACCGTCCTCGCCGTTGACATTATCTCTGAAATTGCGTTCGCAGAATGTGCAGGCGTTGCTGCATCTGTTTGTAAGATTTACATAAAGTGAGTTTCCGAGTTCGTATGTTATGGTCATTTTTTGTCCTCCTTATTATACAGCATAAATACCGGAGTCATACAAATACTGAACAATCTGTTGTCCGGTCTGAAGTCACGGGTTAAGTGAACACGATTGGTTTTTTGAGGTATTTTCAGAGTAAATCTTGCTCCGGTAATGTAATTCTTAAAATCAATTTTTCCGTTCATATCAGCGGCAAGCTTTTTGCATACTGCAAAGCCCATACCCCCTATATATGGCGGAAAGGCGCCTATATTCTGACTTTCAAGACGAAATTCGGGTTCTCTTTCGCCGTGCAAAAGCTCTGCGGCACTTTCGGATATACCGTTTCCGTGATCCTGTACGGCTATTTCAAGAATATTATTGCTTACTCTGCATTTGATATTTATGTTTTTATTATCTGTTCCGCCGTGTTCGATAGCATTTGCAATCAAATGATATAAAATGGTACAGACTCGCCGCGCATCAAAGGATGCGCTTTCGGAAGTGTCCTTGTGCAGAGAAAATTTAACAATTCCGCCGGTTTTGTCACTTAATCCTATATTGATTTGTTCAACAAGTGTGCTGAAGAACTGATTGAGATCATATGACGCTATGCTCAGCCTGCCACCGCGTCCGTCCCTGCCGAAGATTTCAACCAGGCCGTTGATTCTGCTTACAAGCCTTCTGCATGAAAGCTCCGATTTGTTCAGCATATCAAACAGATGCGGAG
>CAJLFL010000097.1 GCA_905205855.1 uncultured Eubacteriales bacterium
TTAACGGGCTTCTATTCATCTTGTGCGAGAGAGAAAAATTCTACTATTTTTTATAAATAGTAGAAATTTAGCCATAGTTGTGGTATAATAAATATCGCACTATGGCTTCTTTTATGAAAGGAGCAAACAACAATGAGCGAAAAAAGGCGTGACAGTAAAGGTCGCATACTTCGTAACGGTGAATGTCAACGCAAAGACGGCTTATATCAATATGACTATGTAGGATTAGACGGAAAGCCGAAATGTGTTTACAGTTGGAAGTTAGAAGCAACAGACCCGTTACCTAAAGGAAAACGCAAATGTTTATCGCTTAGAGAAAAGGAGCGAGAAATACAGAGAAACATAGATGACGGCATTATTCCATACGGCGGTCAACTTACCGTAACTGAGTTGGTTAAAAAATATACACTTCAAAAGACGGGGGTAAAGGAATCAACGAGAACCGGGTATAAAACTGTAATTAACATTCTTGAAAAAGATGATTTTGGCAGTAAGAGAATTGACAAGGTAAAGTTATCAGATGCTAAAAAGTGGTTAATTAAATTGCAGAATGAAGACGGCAGAAGTTACAGTTCTATACATACTATACGAGGTGTATTAAGACCTGCTTTTCAAGTAGCAGTTGATGATGATTTGATAAGGAAAAATCCTTTTGAGTTTCAGTTAGTATCTGTTATTGTCAATGACAGTGTTACGAGAGAAGCTATAACGCATGACCAAAAAAGAAAGTTTTTGGAGTTCGTGAAGAATGATAAACACTTCAGTAAATACTATGATGGCATTTATATACTGTTCTTTACCGGTGTGCGTATATCTGAATTTTGCGGAATTACATTAAGTGATATTGACTTAAAAGCAAAGACACTAAACATAGACCATCAATTAGTACGGACAAGTCAAATGAAGTATATAATTGAAACAACCAAAACTGATGCAGGTAAACGAGTATTGCCATTACAAGATGAAGTGTGCGAGTGTTTTAAGCGGATTATTGAAAACCGCAAAAAATTAAGGACAGAGCCGATGATAGACGGCAAGATTGGCTTTCTGTATTTTGATAAGAACAATAATCCAATGGTTGCTATGCATTGGGAGAAATATTTTCAGCATATTGTAGAGAAATACAATAAGATTTACAGAGTTCAAATGCCAAAGGTCACACCGCATATATGCAGACACACATATTGCTCACATAATGCCTCCGCAGGTATGAACCCGAAACATTTACAGTATTTGATGGGGCATTCTGATATAGGTGTTACATTAAATACGTATACCACAATTGATTTAGAATGTGTAAAGAACGATGTAAAAGCCGTTGAAAAAGCCGTCCTGTAAATTCGCATAAATGAGGTCAATTTACAGAAGAAATTACAGAGATTGACCATAAAGATAAGTGGCAATTCGTGTCAAAACATGGAAAAATATTTATAACTTGTGTGCCACTTGAAAATTCAAAATTATCGAAAAAGCCCATAAATCAAGGCTTTAAGGGAGGTTTGATATTAATGACACGTATTTTGTTTGTGTGTCACGGAAACATATGCAGAAGTCCTATGGCTGAGTTTATACTTAAAGATATGGTCAGAAAAAACGGTATGGAGAGAGAGTTTGAAATTTGCTCTGCTGCAACAAGCACGGAAGAAATCGGTAATCCGGTATATCCACCCGCAAGAAGAAAGCTGGCTGAACACGGTATATCCTGTGAGGGAAAAAGAGCAGTACAAATGACAAAAGAAGACTATCAATATTATGATTATATTATCGCAATGGACAGGTATAATCTGAATAACATGAAAAGATTTGCAGATAATGATGATAAGAATAAGATATCCCTTATGATGGATTATACAAACCGCTGCGGAGATGTTGCCGATCCGTGGTATACAGGAGATTTTGAAACAACATGGAACGATATTTGTGAAGGCTGCAGAGGCTTTCTTGATAAAATTCTAATCTAAAATCAGTTTTCCGAATTGGTCGGGCATATGAAAATTAGGTCTGTCCGATACAATAGGATGCCAGCAGGCATAATGCGGATGCTCTGTCTTGTCACCGCATTTATAAAAGTTCCCGTAAAAGTAAGGGAACAGCTTGCCGGTATACTTTTCGGCAAATGAAAACGGTACAGCGTATTGCAGAGTCCAGTGTTCATTGTCTATCATACTGCTGATAAGAATAGGGTTTTCTTCAGCAGGAACCGGATTTCTGCTGCCGGGTGAGCCTGCCTCAATCAATGATACTCCAAGAGGATTTATTTCTATATTTATATAACTGCCGCTTCCTGCCGCTCTAAAGAAAAACTCCATACAGCTATCCTCACATACGGAGTCATTTATATGATTCTTGACTGCGAAAAGAGGCTTTTCGTTTGTTTCAAAATGCAGAATAATGTCCGTATCGGTATAAACAGCTTTTACGGTTGTTTTGATACCGGTACGATAGCCTTCCCAGGGACAGCAGGAAATCTCTGCTGCCTTTATTTCGCTCCAGATCTTATCGTTGATTGCAATATGCTTATTTTCTGTTTTCTTTATGCGGTATTCCATTTTAACTACCCCTGATTATATTTAGAATTACAAAGGATATTATAATAAACATGCCTGAATTAGTCAACAGTTTATCATAGTATTTTTTTAGGTTACATTATTAGAAATAATACTGCTTTACCGGAATATACTCAGATGTTCATAGAAATGCTGTCAGACAGTATCTTAAACTATTGACTTTTTATTGTTTTTGAGATATACTGAATAAACAAATTATCAGAAGTGATATTCAGAGAGAAGGTAAATTATGAATAAGGAAAGTTTAAAAAAGGTTGCAGCATGTGTTTCTGCGGCAGCGCTCAGCGTATCAATGCTTACAGCGTGCGGAAACCAAAAGACACCTGAATTGGCAGAAGGAGCTGTTACATCATTAAGTGATGAGGAAACGCAAAAAGTTGCATTAAAGGTGAATGATACAGAGATTTCAGCCGGTGAACTGCAGTATTATATCTACAATGCGGCTATGATGACCATCTATAAAATTGATAAGAATTTCAACGGAGATTTAACAAATTTTGACTGGGATCAAAAGGTTGACGGCAAGCCGATAGAGGAGGCAATATTAAACACAGCGATAGATAATGCTGCTGCGGATTGCGTTACTATTGAAAAGGGCAAGGAAAACGGAATCAGTTTGAGTGATGACGAGATGTCACAGGTGGAAACCAGCATATCAAGTTATATTTCTCAAAACGGTGAGGAAATGTTTAACCTCAGTATGAATTCAATGGCTATAAACGGTGCTGATGACTATAAAAAACTGTATTCACAGATAGTCGGCGCTCAGAAAGCAGATGAGGATATTCAGAATAACTTTGATAAGTATGCGCCCGATAAGGATAAGCTGAAAAAGTATAAAAGTGACAAAAAGGTTACCGTTCAGCATATTCTGATACAGAATAACAGTGAAAAGCAGGAAAATCCGGAGGAGGCTATAAACAGCGTCCTTGAGCGTGCAAAGGCAGGCGAGGATTTTGTGGCTTTGATGAATGAATTTAATGAAGATCCGGGCGAAACCGAGGCAGGATACACTTTCGGTCCGGGTGAAATGGTCAAGGAGTTTGAGGACGCAGCATTTGCGCTTGATTATGACCAAATAAGCGATGTGGTAAAGAGCGATTATGGTTATCATATAATTAAGAGATTGGTAGGAACAGCCGAACTTACAAATATGTGGGTTGATGAGGCTAAGATTTCTAAAAACGAAAAGGTTCTGAAAGGAATTTCTGTCAGAAACATACTTAAAGCGGCAGAAAATGCTTCTCAAAAGGCACAGGAAATGCAAAGTGCAGCATCGGCAGCAGCAAGCGGAAGTGAGACTCAGAGCACAGATGAAAATACTGACGGAAACGGAGATGCAGGCAGCAATGGCTAATACTAAAATTAAAGCGGAAATTAAAAACGGCGGAAGTTTTGTAATAGAACTTATGCCGGAATACGCGCCCAAAACGGCAGCTAATTTTGAAAAGCTTGTAAAAGAAGGCTTTTATGACGGACTTAAATTTCACAGAGTAATAGACGGCTTTATGGCTCAGGGCGGTGACCCTATGGGTAACGGTATGGGCGGCAGTGATGAGAATATTCCCGGTGAGTTTGCCATAAACGGCTTTGAACAGAACACATTGTCGCATCAGCGCGGAGTTATATCTATGGCGCGTTCTGCAAATCCGAACTCTGCAAGCAGTCAGTTTTTTATCTGCTATGATGATGCAAGCTTTTTGGACGGTCAATATGCTGCGTTTGGAAAAGTTATTGAGGGAATGGAAACGGTAGATGCGTTTTTGGATGTAAAACGTGTAGGCCCTGAGGGCGGAACTCCGACAGAGGATATAGTAATAGAAAAAATGTCAATATTATAAGAATAAAGCTGATGCTCTAAAGAGCATCAGCTTTATTTTATCATGCAGACCGCACAGGCGGAAATTCCTTCTCCGCGTCCCTCAAAGCCGAGGTGCTCAGTTGTGGTTGCTTTAATGTTTACCGCTGTTTCCGGCAAATTTAATGCCTCGCAGAAACGCAGCTTCATTTTTGGAATATAATCAGCCATTTTGGGTTTTTGCGCTATTATGGTGGCGTCAATGTTTTCAATCTCATAATTGTTTTCATCCAACAGCTTTTTGACGTGACAAAGCAGTTTTATGCTGTCTGCGCCGGAGTATTTGTCGTCTGTATCCGGAAAGTGCTTTCCTATATCTCCGAGAGCAGCGGCGCCGAGAAGTGCATCCATAACGGCGTGAGTAAGAACATCCGCATCGGAATGTCCCAAAAGTCCGAGAGAGTATGGAATTTCCACTCCGCCTATTATCAATTTTCTGTTTTCGGTTAATTTATGGACATCATATCCAAAGCCTATTTGCATTTCAGTTCTCCTTTTTAGTTTTATTATTCCTAAGCCTGCTTTGACATCTGCCTTTGCAGAACTTCGCACAGGAGTATATCTTCCGGTGTTGTTACTTTAATATTGGAATATTCTCCGGGCACAACATATACAGGAATTCCAACCGATTCGGCAAGCATACAGTCATCTGTTGCGCTTATATTGTTTTCGGCGGCATATCTGTGGGCATCCAGAATAATCTTAGTATTAAAGCCCTGCGGTGTCTGAATCTGAACAAGCTCACTGCGGTTTAAGGTTTCTTTTATAACACCATCTTTGCTGACTTTTTTTATTGTATCTTTCACGGGAACCCCAAGCGCAGCAGCATTGCAGTCGTCCAGTTTTTTTATTAAATCAAATATATTTTTCCCGGAAACAAGAGGTCGTGCACCATCGTGAATAAGTACCTTACTGAATTTTACCTGTTTTAGACCGAGAAATACGGATTCCTGTCTTGTGTCGCCGCCTGCGATAATTTTTGATATTTTTGAGAGGTGATAAACGTCGGTAAGGTTTTGTATGACGGGTATATCGGATTCTCGTGTAACTATTATTATTTCGCTTATAACGGGGAGCCTTGAAAACCGTCTGACGGTATGCACTAAAACCGGTATATTATCAAGCAGCAGCAGCTGTTTGTTTGCTCCGCCCATGCGTGTGCTGTTTCCGGCGGAGGGAATAACAACCGAAATCCCTGTATTTAATGCTTTGGACATAGTTTAACCTCCAGTAAAACAGTAATTTATAATATATCCTGCAAAACCTGTTTGATATTTGAATAGGCACAGACTTCAATTTTATTGAATTTTTTTAACTTGGCAGTGTTTGCGGATGGAATCAGGCATTTTGTAAAGCCGAGTTTTTCTGCCTCTGCAATTCTGTTTTCCAAAAAGCTGCATGAGCGCAGCTCACCTGCAAGTCCGATTTCACCTACCGCAACAATTCCGCTGTTCAGAGGACGGTTGCGAAAGCTTGAAGCTATGGCAAGAAGTATTCCTAAATCTGCCGCAGGCTCAACCATTTTAAGTCCGCCGACAACGTTGACATAAACATCGTGAGAGGAAACGTGCATTCCGATACGTTTTTCAAGCACAGCAAGCAGCATGAGGGTTCTGGACATATCTACACCGGTTGTCATGCGGCGCGGATTTCCGAAAGAGGAGGAGGCTGCAAGCGCCTGAATCTCAGCCAGCACAGGTCTTGTACCCTCCATAGTGCATAAAATACACGAGCCTGCTTCACCTTCGGGCCTTCCGGCAAGAAGTGCCTGTGAAGGGTTAGGAATCTCTTTAAGCCCGTTGTCTACCATCTCAAATACACCGATTTCATTGGTAGAGCCAAAGCGGTTTTTAATTGCGCGTATTATACGATAGGCTCTGTGCTGCTCGCCTTCAAAATATAAAACCGTGTCAACTATATGCTCAAGTATTTTCGGACCGGCAATCGAGCCTTCCTTTGTTACATGACCGACAAGAAAAGTCGCTATTGATTCTTCCTTGGCAATACGCATCAGAGTTGCCGCAACATCGCGTATTTGCGATACGCTTCCGGGCGCCGAAGAAATTGACGGATTAAACATTGTCTGTACCGAGTCAACTACAAGAATATCAGGCTGTTCTTTATAAATACATGACACTATGTTTTCCATATTTGTTTCGGAATAGATTTTAAGATTAGACGAATCCACGCCGAGGCGTTCGGCTCTGATTTTAATTTGTTGCTGGGATTCCTCGCCCGATACATAAAGAATCTTTAAGGATTTATCAAGGTTTCCGCAGGTTTGCAGAAGAATAGTTGACTTTCCTATACCGGGATCACCGCCGATAAGTATAAGAGAACCTTGAACGATACCTCCGCCGAGAACCCGGTCAAGCTCGCCAAAGCCGGTTGAGATTCGGGAGTCCTCCGTTATTGATATTTCGTTTAAGGTTTTGGGAACAGAGGAGGAGGCAATTCCGACAGACTGACTTTTAACTTTGGGTGTTGGGGTAACTATCTCCTCATACATTGTATTCCATGCTCCGCAGCCGGGACATTTTCCCATCCATTTCGGTGATTCGTTTCCGCAGTCTGAGCATACAAATACGGA
>CAJLFL010000098.1 GCA_905205855.1 uncultured Eubacteriales bacterium
AAATATGTCACTGCTTCAAAAAATAATATATATTGCTGACTTTACAGAACCGAACCGTGATTTTGCAGATGTTGAAAAGCTGCGGAAAATGTCATTTAAGGATATAAATAAGGCAATCGTATACAGTATAGATTATACAATATCCAAGCTGATTAAAAACGGACAGCTTATACATCCGGATACGGTAAATTGCCGAAACGATATTCTGATGAAAATATAAAATTCGGCATAAGCTGAATGAAAGGAGCCGTCATGAAACTTAAATCACCGATTCGGCTTATAATCGTTGTGGTAACTTTTTTGATAGTTATATGGATGTGCTTTAACTTTTTTATAGCGCTTAAAACCGGAGAGCCGTTCAGCTTCTTCGGAAACGGCGGCAGTAAAGACGGAGATATAAGCAGCTTTGTTGTTGCGGGTGTAGATGAAGACGGGTACAGAACAGATTTGATTTTGCTTTGTCAGGTAAATAACAGGGACAATAAAATCAGTGTTCTGCAGATTCCCAGAGATACAAGAATCAATAATAAACGCAATGATAAAAAGATTAACTCTGCATATTATTCCGGATTTGACGTTATGAGCGCCGAAATCGAGCAGGTTACAGGCATCAGACCGGACAAGTATGCAATAGTAGGATTTGACGGTTTTTGTGATATAGTCGATGCTTTGGGCGGAGTAAAAATTGATGTTCCGATACGCATGAAGTATGATGATCCCACACAGGATTTACATATAGATCTTCAGCCGGGCGTACAAAAGCTTAACGGAGAAAAGGCAGAAATGTATATGCGCTTTCGTAAGAGTAATGACGGCGGCGGTTATCCGGAGGGCGATGTCGGAAGGTTGGCAGCACATAAACAGCTTTATGATGCAATAGCGGAAAAACTTATGTCACCATCGGGAATCATTCATGCACCGTCGGTATTCTTTGCAATAAAAAAGAATACCGAAACAAACTTTACCGGCGGCGAGATTGTCAGCCTTATGAAGGATGCTTTAAAAATCGGTAAAGACAACGTGGGAATATATACTCTGCCGGGCGAGGGAAAGTATATCGGGGGAGTATCATATTTTGTTCATTATAAAACTAAAACAGAGGAGCTTATGAAAGAACATTTTGTTCTTGATTAAATAATAGGAGAAATATATGGCTTGTGAAAATCAGACAGTAAACATGATATATAAGGCTTTAAGCAATAAAAAAGCAAAGGACACAGAGGTTCTTAAAGTGTCAGAGCTTACCACTCTTGCAGATTATTTTGTAATTACAACAGGTGGTTCTGACAGACAGGTACAGGCACTTTGCGATAATGTAGAAGAAGAACTTGCAAAAAATGGGATATTCCATGTTAATAAAGAGGGATACCGCACAGGTGACTGGGCATTGCTCGGTTATGATGATGCAATCGTTCATATATTCAAGGCTGAAACAAGAGAGTTTTACGGTCTTGAAAGAATCTGGAAAGATGCTGAAATAATAGATATGTCCGATCTTGATGAGGAATAGAAACATAAATTTACGGAGGATAGTCCAATGAGATATGATTTTGAAAAAATAGAAACAAAATGGCAGAAAAAATGGCAGGAGGAGGATGCCTTTCATATAGACGAGGCATCTGATAAACCGAAGTATTATGCTTTGGAGATGTTCCCCTATCCATCCGGCAATCTTCATATGGGACATGTGCGTAACTATTCAATAGGAGATGTGGTCGCGCGCTATAAAAAGATGCAGGGCTTTAATGTGCTGCATCCTATGGGATGGGATTCCTTCGGACTTCCGGCCGAGAATGCCGCGATAAAGCACGGTACTCCGCCGGCGGACTGGACATGGTCAAATATTGATAATATGAGAGAGCAGCTTAAAAGACTCGGTTTCAGCTATGACTGGGACAGAGAGGTTGCTACCGCTAAGCCGGAGTATTATAAGTTCACTCAATGGATGTTCCTGCAGCTTTATAAAAATAACCTTGCATATAAAAAGAAATCGTATGTAAACTGGTGTCCGTCATGCCAGACTGTTCTTGCAAATGAGCAGGTCGTAAACGGAAAGTGTGAGCGCTGTAAGAGCGAGGTGGGTAAAAAGGATCTTGAACAGTGGTTCTTTAAGATTACCGATTATGCGCAAAGACTCCTTGATGATATAGATAAGCTGAAGGGCTGGCCCGACAAGGTAAAGGCAATGCAGGCAAACTGGATAGGCCGCAGCGAGGGCGCCGAGATGAAGTTCAAGCTTGACGGAACGGATGAAACCCTTACGGTTTATACAACACGTCCGGATACTATATTCGGCGTAAGTTATATGGTTATGGCACCGGAGCATCCGCTTGTTGACAAGCTTATCTCAGGCAAGCCGCAGGAGGCAGAATGCCGTGAGTTTATAAAAAAAGTACAGACTCAGAGTGAAATCGTACGTTCGGCAACAGATACGGAAAAAGAAGGCGTATTTACCGGATGCTATATGATAAATCCGTTTAATGATGAGAAGATTCCGCTGTATCTTGCAAACTATGTATTTTTGGATTACGGCACAGGTATAGTTATGGGAGTGCCGGCACATGATCAGAGAGATTTTGACTTTGCAAAAAAATATAATCTGCCAATAAGAATAGTTGTTCAGCCTGAGGGACAGAATATGAAGTCTGAGGATATGACCGAGGCATTTGCCGCAGAGGGAATAATGGAAAACTCAGGTATGTTCAACGGCATGAATAATAAGGAAGCACTGGCAAAGATGATTGACTATGCAGAGGAAAACAATATAGGCTGCAGAAAGGTAAACTTCCGTTTAAGGGATTGGCTTATTTCGCGTCAGCGTTATTGGGGTGCACCAATACCGATTGTGTATTGTCCGCATTGCGGAACGGTAGAGGTTCCGGAGAAACAGCTGCCGGTTATGCTGCCGGAAAACGTAAAGTTTACCGGACAGGGAAAATCACCGCTCAGTGAGTGCCCGGAGTTTGTTAATACTGTTTGCCCCAAGTGCGGTGCGCCGGCAAAGCGTGAAACCGATACAATGGATACATTTGTGTGTTCGTCTTGGTACTATCTCAGGTACACTGATCCGCATAACGATAAAATGCCTTTTGATAAGGCAAAGGCGGATTATTGGATGAATGTTGACCAATATATCGGCGGTGTCGAGCATGCGATTCTGCATTTGCTTTATGCAAGGTTTTTCACTAAGGTTATGCATGATTTGGGACATCTCAGCTGTGAGGAACCCTTTGAAAATCTGCTGACACAGGGAATGGTTTTAAAGGATGGCAGTAAAATGTCCAAGTCTGTCGGCAATGTTGTAAGCCCGGAGGAAATAGTAGGTAAATACGGCGCAGACACTGCAAGATTGTTTATACTCTTTGCTGCACCGCCGGAGCGTGATCTCGACTGGAATGATACAGCCGTAGAAGGCGCGTACAGATTCCTTAACCGTGTCTGGAGAGCGGTAGAGGAACTTACACCGTACCTGACAGATGAAAAGGTTGATGCGGCAGGTCTTAATGAGTCTGAGAAAAAGCTCAGATTTGCTGTCCACAGCAGTATAAAAAAGGTAACTGAGGATTGTGACCGTTTCAGCTTTAATACGGCAATAAGCTCTATAATGGAAATGGTAAATGCGCTGTATGCATATAAGGAAAATACGGATTCCGGAGATTATAATAATGCTGTTATAACCGAAGCAATAGAAAATCTGATTATACTTATGTCACCGTTTGTTCCTCATATAGCATTTGAAATGTGGGAGAATATCGGCAAAACAGAGGATCTTTCATATTGCGAATGGCCGAAATATGATGCAGAAGCACTCAAAGTAAGCAGCGTTGAGGTTGTTGTTCAGATTAACGGTAAAATTCGTGACAAAATGATGATTTCACCGGAACTTACTCCGGCACAGATGCAGGAAACAGCTTTGTCAAGTGATAAGGTAAAAGAACTTATTGCCGGCAGAGAAGTGATAAAATGTATTGCTGTTCCGAAAAAGCTTATAAATATAGTTGTAAAAGGATAATAAAACAACCGGCCATAAACATGGTCGGTTGTTTTATTGTGCATATTATACAACAAATTTTTGATATTTTTTTGCAAAGAATTGATTGCACCTTAAATGCTTGTGTGTTATACTGAAAAAAACTGAAAAATTTATTCCAAAAGGAGAATGAAAAATGGCTGATACAAACATTTTAGATCAGTTTAAAGAAAATCAGGAAACAAAAGTTATTGACGCAAGCAAAAAGCTTAAAGTCGGTATTATAGGTACCGGATGGATTGCAGATGCTCATATCCGTGAGTATAAGCTCATGCCGGATGTTGAGATTGTTGCCGGCGCTGACTTGGTTCCCGGTAAGGCAGAAGCTTTCTTCAAAAAATGGGAGGTAGAGGGTGTACGCTGCTATCCCGATCACAAATCAATGCTCGACACTGAGGAGCTTGATGCTGTAAGCATCTGCACATACAACATGACACATGCTGAGTGTGCTATTTATGCTCTCAACAAGGGTGTAAATGTTCTGCTCGAAAAGCCGATGTGCGTAACCATTGAAGAAGCTGCTGAAATCTGCAAGGCAGAAAAGGCAAGCGGCAAGATTTTGTCTATAGGCTTCCAGCCCAGACTTGATCCCAACATGAAGCTTCTTAAAAAGGTAGTACAGTCCGGCGTGCTGGGTAAGATTTATTATATCCAGACAGGCGGCGGACGCAGACGCGGTATACCCACACCCTTCGGCACAACATTTATTGATCCTAAGACCGGCGGTATCGGTGCGCTTGGCGATATAGGATGTTATTCATTGGATATGGTTCTTAATGCAATCGGCTACCCAAAGCCTTTGACAGTATCCGGTTACAAATCCGCTTATTTTGGTACACGTCCGGATTATTATCCGACACACCCGGAATATGCAAAGGTATTCGGTGTTGATGATTTTGCTGCTGCATTTATCCGTCTTGAGGGTGACATTGTTCTGGACTTCCGTATCGCATGGGCAATGAATCTTGACACACCCGGAGATACCATTATTATGGGTACAGAGGGCGGTCTGAGAATTCCGTCAACCGAGTGCTGGAACGGTTCTATCGGCGGACCTATGAAGATATATCATGAGGTTGCCGGAGAGCAGGTTGAAACTGAAATTCCTATGCTTCCGCCGAGTGAAAAAGGTAACTTCTATGAGAAGGTACGTTCATTCCTTGACGCAGTAAAAGAGGGCGGCACTGCTCCTGTTCCGTCAAGTCAGATTATCTATAATCAGGCTATACTTGATGGTATTGTTAAATCAGCAGAGTCCGGCCGTGAGATAGAAATCAATATTCCTAAGTTTTAAGTTTGATAAAAATCACAGGAGGAGATAACTATGAAAAAGTTTAAAATAGGTCTTCAGCTGTATTCTATCCGTGAGGATATGGAAAAGGATATGGATTCGGCTCTCAGACAGGTAAAAGAAATGGGCTATGACTGTGTTGAGTTTGCGGGATATTTCGGACACAGCGCAGAAGAAGTAAAGGCTATACTTGACAAGTATGGTCTGGAGTGCGTTTCTGTTCATCAGGCTCCGCAGCTGTTTGTGGATGAAGGTCAGAAGGCTGTTGATTACATAAAGACCTTAGGCGTAAAGTATGCTGCTGTTCCATGGTATGAAAAGGATAAGCTTGCCGGCAGTCCGGAGTGGGACAACACAGTAAAAATGTTTACAGAGGTTGCTGAGCTTTTAAAGAAGAACGGCATAAAAATGATGTATCATAACCATGATTTTGAGTTTAACAAGGTTGACGGAAAGTTTATCCTTGACTGGATTTATGATACAATTCCCCAGGATTTAATTGAGCCTGAGGTTGATACATGCTGGGTACACTATGCAGGTTATAATCCGGCAGAATATCTGCTCAAATACAGCGGCAGAATCAATATTGTTCATCTTAAAGATTTTGCATGCAAGAATTTGGGCGGCGGTCCGGTTTATGCTCTGATAGATGAGGACGGTAATGAAAAGAAGGGTTCAAAAGAGGACAACGGATTTGAGTTCCGTCCGGTGGGACATGGTATACAGGATATTCCTTCTATCATTGAGGCATCTGAGAAAGCAGGGGCTTCCGTTTTGATAGTAGAGCAGGATCAGTCAAATGACAGACCTCCGATGGAGGCTGCAAAGATGAGCCGTGAATATTTAAAGAGTCTTGGACTATAAGACATATAAAAATGGCTGTCCGAAAAGTCAACAGACTTTTCAGACAGCCATTGCTCTTTCTTGTGTTATTTTTTAATAAGGTTTCTTACATAATCTGCGAGCATGGCTTGCTGATCAGTCACAAGTCTTTGATATTCCGTAAAGTTTTTCGGATCGGCAGAACGGGTGTTTAAGTCTATATTTATCCCGTTATACTTTAAATAGTATTTAGCAGTAACAGGATAATCCATACATTCAACAAAAGCGTCGATTCCGAGATAAGCCTGCAGAATTTCTGCTTTTTCGGGTTCTTTTTCAAAATTCTCGCAAAGCCAAACATATAAATCCGGGTGAAAGTTTGCCATGATGCCTGAATATCCTGCCGCACCGCATTTTAATGAGTGTAAAAGTGACTGTGCATTTGCATTAAACAGCATACATCCGCTGCCGTCAAGGAGCTCAAGCCTTTTTTTAAGCATAGTAAAATCGCAGCAGGTGTCTTTAATAAATCTGAAGCGTTTTGTACCGATACACCATTTAATAATTCTTTCTGTCAATAATCTTTTGTATGGCATCGGACATTCATAAATTCCAAGAGGTATATCGGTATTTATGGCAGATAACAATCTTTCTGCGTTATCAATCCATACGTCATCTCCATCGTTATGTAAATCCAGTCTATTGCTTACAAGTACAAATGCACTTATACCGGTTTTGCTGATTTCATTTACTTCCGTAACCTGTTCTTCTGCCGAAGAAGAAACATGACCTGATGCAACGACATCCATACGACTGTAGATGCCCACGTCCCGCAGGTATTCCAGCGTCTTTTCCCGCGCAGCAGCGCCCTT
>CAJLFL010000099.1 GCA_905205855.1 uncultured Eubacteriales bacterium
GTATAATCGAGAGTGCATACAGCACATATACCAGTGTGCGCGGCATCAAGTTGGCAGCAAATGTGGGACATCAAAATGCGCTTATGGCAGGACTTGCCGAGGTTAAGGGGCTTTGTGACTGCTGTATATCCATTGATGCTGACCTTCAGGATGATATAACCGTGATACCGCAGTTTCTTAACGAGTACAGAAATGGCTGTGATGTTGTGTACGGTGTGAGAAAACGCCGCGAAAGTGATACTGCATTTAAACGCGGTACGGCAAAGGCATTTTATAAGCTTATGAGACTGCTTGGCGCTGATATTATAGAAAACCATGCAGACTATCGTCTGCTCAGCCGACGCGCGTTAAACGCGCTTGCCGAATTTTCGGAGGTAAATCTGTTTCTGCGCGGAATGATACGGCTTGTCGGTTTTAAAAGCGGAGTTGTGTATTATGACCGCACAAAGCGCTATGCCGGCGAAAGCAAATATCCGCTCAGAAAAATGCTGTCATTTGCTTTTGATGGTATAACCTCTTTCAGCATAAAGCCGATACGCATTGTATGGGCGCTTGGTGTACTGGTCAGCTTTATTGCGGTGCTGGCGGAAATTTATACTCTTTGTGCAAGATTTTTCGGCGTAAGTGTGACCGGTTGGTCATCACTTATGATCTCAATTTGGTTTTTGGGAGGAGTACAGCTGATCTCGGTTGGAGTTATAGGTGAATATATCGGAAAGATTTATAAGGAAGTAAAACATCGTCCGCGGTATATAATAGAAAAGGGTCTTGAAGATAAAAAATAAACTCCGCGATTTTATCCGCGGAGTTTTAACGTGAATCGAGGATTTTATTTTTTTATCGTGTCTGACCATTGCCGCGTACTATATATTTGGTAGAAGTAAGCTCGGCAAGTCCCATCGGACCGCGCGCATGGATTTTTTGTGTGCTTATGCCGATTTCTGCGCCGAAACCGAATTCAAATCCGTCCGTAAATCTGGTAGAAGCATTTACATATACCGCCGCCGCGTCAACCTCATCCAAAAACCTCTGTGATGCGGAATAATCGTTGGTTATTATCGCCTCGCTGTGACCGCTGCCGTATTTATTGATATGTTTTATTGCCTCGTCAATTCCGTCCGTTACTTTTACACCAATTTTTAAGTCAAGATACTCCGTACCCCAATCATCTTCAGTTGCAGCTGACGCAGACGGGAATATTCTGCATACCGTTTCATCACCGACTATTTCCACTCCTTTTTTGGCAAGTGCGGTCAGCATTTCAGGCAGGAACTTTTCTGCTATATCCTTATGCACCAGCAGTTTTTCTTCTGCATTGCATACTGAAGGACGCTGAGTTTTTGCGTTTATAACAATATTTTTCGCCATTTCAAAATCTGCGGTTTTGTCAACATATACATGGCAGTTGCCCGTGCCTGTTTCGATTGCCGGAACTGTTGCGTTTTCAACCACAGCCTTTATAAGTCCGGCGCCGCCGCGCGGAATAATAACGTCAAGGTATTCGTTAAGCCGCATAAGCTGAGTAGAGCTTTCTCTTGACGTGTCTTCTATAAGATTAATACTGCCCTCCGGCAGACCTGCTGAATATGCTGCGGTCTGCATAATTTTAACTATTGCAGTGTTGGAGGAGATTGCCTCCTTGCCGCCTCTTAAAATCACTGCGTTTCCCGATTTTATGCAAAGTCCGGCAGCGTCAGCCGTTACGTTGGGACGTGCCTCATAGATAATCCCGATTACGCCGAGAGGAACACGAACTTTAGATATTATAAGACCGTTGGGGCGTTTGGCGCTGCTTATTGTCTGTCCTATCGGATCGGGCAGCGCGGAAATCTGTTTAAGTCCCTCTGCCATAGCCTCTATTCTGCTCTTGTCAAGGAGCAATCTGTCAATCAGCCCCTGCTTCATGCCGTTTTCCCTGCCGCGGCGTACATCCGCGGCGTTCTGTGCGATAATGCTGTCTGCCTCGGCGCAGAGCGCATCAGCCATAGCAATGAGCGCTTTATTTTTTATATCGGTTGATATTGTACCAAGCTTATATGATGCTTTTTTGGCAAGGCTGCCTTTTATATTTAATTCCTCAGAAGTTGTCATTGTTACCGGCTCCTTTTTGCTTTTATATACTTATATTATATCACAGCTTTAAGGTTTAGTCAAAATATTCTTTACAACAGACTTTGATTTATGGTATAATGATTTAATAAAACCATACGGAGAGTAACTAAATGAACCTTACCAATCCATCAGATTTAAAAGAGCTTTTAAACCGCCACGGCTTTTCATTTTCCAAGTCATTGGGACAGAATTTTCTTATTGACCGCAATGTGCTTGATAAAATTGTTGATGCGGCGGATATAAAAGAGGACGGCTGTGCGCTTGAAATCGGTCCGGGCGCAGGGACTCTTACGCAATGCCTTGCGGCAAGGGCAAGTAAAGCGGCAGCAATCGAAATTGACAGCGCGCTGATACCGATTCTGAATGAAACCATGAGCCAATATGATAATTTTACCCTTATACACAAGGACGTGATGGAGGTAAATCTGCCTAAACTTACAAATCAGCTGTTCGGGGACAAACCGTTTTGCGTTGCGGCAAACCTGCCGTACTATATCACAACGCCGATTATCATGACATTTTTGGAAAACAGGCTTAATGTAACCTCTATGACGCTGATGGTTCAAAAAGAGGTCGCGGACAGGATGACGGCTGCTCCCGGAGGTAAGGATTACGGCGCTTTATCGGTGGCTGTTCAGTATTATACCTCGGCAAGCCTTGTGTGCAAAGCAGAGCCGCACTGTTTTATGCCGCAGCCGAAGGTTGCTTCTGCCGTAATAAATCTTAAAGTCTTGAAAGAGCCAAAAGTAAAAGCGGAGAATGAAAAGCTGTTTTTTAAAATAGTGAAATCTGCATTCGGACAGCGGCGTAAAACCCTTGTCAATGCTCTTACCAAAAGCCCTTATATAAATCTGTCAAAAGACAGCGTTATAGATGCGCTTGAGGTGATGGGGATGAATTTCGGAATACGCGGAGAGCGTCTGAGCGTTGAAGAATTTGTTGAGCTTTCAAATATATTAAATAAGGCATAAAGATTCTGTATAGGAGGCAGGAATCATGTTTTGTCCGAAATGTAAAAGCGAATACCGCAGCGGATATACCGTATGCCCGGAATGTAACTGTGACCTTATTGAGGCTCTTGATACGGATAATGCCAACATATATGAGAATATAAATCCTGTGCTGTTATGCGAGGCAGCAGACGATTTTGAGGCGGAAATTATACTGGCAAAGCTTAAATCCGAAAATGTTTATGCCTTTAAAAAGTATCGCGGCAGTGACAGCTATAATATGATTTTTTTGGGCAGAGCAATTCTTGGGGTTGAGATATGGGTGTCTGATAAGGATATAGAAAAAGCCAATGATATTCTTGCGGCAAAATAGAGAGAGTTATGCAATAAAAAAACGCCTTTCGGCGTTTTTATTTTTTATTGTGACATGAGCCCTTCATCGCGCAGTTGCTGCAGCCACAGCCGCAGGAGGATTTGCCGCGACGCTTGTCTTTTATAATATGCCTTATAATTCCTATCACAATTACCAAAAGAATTAACCCTACAATAATAGTTGACGCGTTATCCGCAAGCCGTCCGATCATATATAAAATCCTCCTTTTGATATATTTTTTGAAAGAGGGCGGCTATAGCCGCCCTCTGTTTTTGTTATGCATTAGCCTTTGCGGTAAACTTAGAAGCTTCCTTATACGGCTTAAACAGCATATAAATTATAAATACCAATACTATCAGTGCAGCTATCAGTCCGATTACATTTACGTTGCCTGTAAACAGGTTTCCGAACTGATTTACCATGAGTGCAACTGCATAAGCGAATACACACTGATAACCGATTGCAAACCAGGTCCACTTTGCATTGTTCATCTCACGCTTGATAGCACCGATTGCCGCAAAGCACGGAGCGCAAAGCAGGTTGAATACCAGGAACGAATATCCGCTGATTGCAGTAAATGCCATTTGCAGATTTGAATATACAGTACCGCTGCCACCGTAGAGTATTCCCATTGTACCAACGATGTTTTCCTTTGCAACAAGACCGGTGATTGAAGCAACCGCAGCCTGCCAGTCGCCCCAGCCGAGCGGAGCAAATATAGGAGCGATAACGTTGCCTATGCTTGCCAGAATACTCATATCAAGCTGGTCATCAGAGAGCATTGTGAACTCTCCGTCAACAAATCCAAAGTATGTTGTAAACCATACTACTATAGTTGAAAGCAGAATAATTGTACCTGCCTTTTTGATAAATGACCATCCGCGTTCCCACATGCTGCGCAGAACATTGAGCAGTGTCGGCATATGGTATGCCGGAAGCTCCATAACAAACGGAGCCGGATCACCGGAGAACATTTTGGTCTTTTTAAGCATAATACCTGAGATTATTATTGCCGCCATACCTACAAAATATGCAGAGGTTGCAACCCAAGCCGAACCGCCGAATATAGCACCGGCTATCATTGCGATAAACGGAACCTTTGCACCGCACGGGATAAAGGTTGTTGTCATAATTGTCATTTTGCGGTCACGGTCGTTTTCAATAGTTCTTGACGCCATTATTCCGGGAACGCCGCAGCCTGTACCGATAAGCATAGGTATAAACGATTTACCGGAAAGTCCAAACTTTCTGAATATTCTGTCAAGTACGAATGCGATTCTGGACATATATCCGCATGCCTCAAGGAAAGCAAGCAACAGGAACAGAACGAGCATCTGAGGAACAAATCCCAATACCGCGCCGACACCGGCAACTATACCGTCAAGAATAAGACCGGACAGCCACTCTGCACAATTTGTGTTTTCAAGAGCATCTCCGATGAGAACCGGAATACCCGGTACCCATACGCCGTAATCGGCAGGATCAGGCTCTGTGCAGTCATATTTGTCATAAACTTCTGCAGCCTCAAGCAATTCATCATAGGTTGAGGTCACTTCTTCATCAGCCATTGTTTCTTCATCAACAACGGTGTATGTTGCCTCGTCAATGTCCTTAACTTCATCAGTAAAGCTTGCAAGAGCTTCCTTTGCAGCTTCAGGATCAAAGTCCTCTGACTCTGTATCAAGTGCAGCTTCTACTTCCTCGGTATCGATACCGTTGTCTGCTGCATATTCGATATAACCGTTTACAACGCTTGCCGCATCGCCGTATTCTTCCGAAACTTCTTCATATGCCGCAGAACCAATACCAAACAGATGCCAGCCGTCACCAAACAGTCCGTCGTTTGCCCAATCTGTAGCGGCAGAACCAACGCCGACCATTGCTATATAGTATACAAGGAACATTATTACCGCAAAAATCGGAAGTCCCAGCCAGCGGTTGGTAACAACCTTATCAATTTTATCGGAGGTGCTGAGCTTGCCGACATTCTTCTTTTTGTAACAGCCCTTTATAAGCTCGGCTATGTATACGTATCTTTCATTTGTAATGATGCTTTCAGAGTCATCATCGAGTTCCTTTTCGGCTGCAACAATGTCGGTTTCTATATGCTGCATTGTTTCCTGAGGAATTTTAAGCTGTGACAGTGCCTTTTCGTCACGCTCAAAAATCTTGATTGCGTACCATCTTTGCTGTTCCTCAGGCATATCATGCAAAACAGCTTCTTCTATATGAGCTATTGCATGCTCAACAACACCGGAAAAAGTATGCATCGGAACAGTCTTTGAATTCTTTGCCGCATTTACGGCAGCCTCGGCTGCTTCCATAATTCCCGTGCCTTTAAGAGCGGAAATTTCAACAACCTTACATCCAAGCTCTCTTGAAAGCTCAGCGGTGTTGATTTTATCGCCGTTCTTTCTGACTACATCCATCATGTTGATTGCAATAACAACCGGAATACCAAGCTCTGTCAGCTGTGTTGTCAGATACAGGTTTCTTTCAAGGTTTGTACCGTCTACTATATTAAGTATAGCGTTGGGACGCTCGCCTATGAGATAGTTTCTTGCAACAACCTCCTCAAGAGTATAAGGAGAAAGCGAATAGATACCGGGCAGGTCGGTGATTATTACACCGTCATGCTTTTTAAGCTTACCTTCCTTTTTTTCTACAGTAACGCCGGGCCAGTTACCGACAAACTGATTTGAACCCGTCAAAGCGTTAAACAAGGTTGTCTTACCACAGTTCGGGTTTCCGGCAAGAGCAATTCTTAAATTCATAATATTATCCCTCTTTCTTTTTAGGCATGATGATTTTTAAACTATAAAACATATCGGAAATTTTATCCGAAAGTTTACTCAACCTCAATCATCTGTGAATCTGCCTTACGTAATGATAATTCATAACCTCTGACGGTTACTTCAATCGGATCTCCAAGCGGAGCGACCTTGCGGACATGTACCTCCACGCCCTTTGTGATGCCCATATCCATAATACGTCGTTTAACTGCGCCTTCCCCGTGAAGCTTAACAACCTTTACGGTCTGTCCGACTTTTGCATCTTTTAAAGTCTGCATCTTTACATCCTCCTCACTCTTTATATAATCAAATCATTATTTTCTGAGCCATTTCGCTGCTGATTGCAACGCGTGCTTCCTTGACGTTTACTATTACGTTACCGCCAAGCTTGGTTACAACCTGCACATTGCCGCCAACAACAAAGCCTAAGTTTTCCAGATGTTTTTTAACCTCCGGATTGCCACCTATTTTTCTGATGATGTTGGTTTTACCCTCATCTGCAAGTGTCAAAGGCATCATTTGATTTCCCCCGTTTCAGCTTAAAAATAGTTTATGGAATTTGATTTTAACAGTTAGTGTTCACTAACATCCATAGGTTAGTTTATCACAACTAACTGATTTTGTCAACAATTTCTTTCATTTTTTTCATCTTCTACATTTTAGCCAAAAGGCAATAATTTGTGCCTGCATGAAAGGTATAATTTTGACATACAAAGGACTGTTCCGAT
>CAJLFL010000100.1 GCA_905205855.1 uncultured Eubacteriales bacterium
AACGAATCGGTACGGAGGATAAAGCAATCGGTACAAAATGGTATGCATATATGACAACTCAGGAGCCTGACGGATGGTTTAACGGTCAGGTTTACGTCGATACACTCGATAAAAAATCTATACAGGAGTTTATCTGAATAACATACGGGCGTTATAAACAGACAGAGGGCAGCCGTTTCGGAAAAACAATACCGGCAATATTTACAGACGAGCCTCAGTTTGGATGCAAGGAAACTTTCAAATTTCCGCATGACAAAAATGATGTAAATTTGCCGTGGACGCCGGAATTTGAAAAAAGATATTTTGCGCAGTATAATGAGAACATCCTCGATTATATACCGGAGTTGTTCTGGAATTTGAAAAACGGCGCAGTATCGCGGCACAGATATAATTATCATGATTTTGTAAGTGAATTATTTGCCCAAAGCTTCGCCGGTCAATGCGGAAAGTGGTGCGAAGAAAACGGTATTTCTCTGACCGGACATTTAATGTGTGAATCTCCGCTGGAAAATCAAACCGAGTTTATAGGCGACGCTATGCGTTCATATCCCTGTTTTCAGATTCCGGGTGTGGACGTGCTGTGTAAAAACTTTGAATTTGAAACAGTAAAGTAGGCGCAGTCGGCAAGCCGCCAATGCGGACGCGAGGGCGTTATGTCTGAACTTTACGGAGTATCAAACTGGGATTTTGATTTCCGCGAACATAAGATTCACGGTGACTGGCAGGCTGCAATGGGAATAACTGTGCGCGTTCCGCATCTGTCGTGGGTTTCTATGGAGGGAATGGCTAAACACGACTACCCTGCATCGATAAATTATCAGTCACCGTGGTATAAGGAATACAGCTATGTCGAGAACCATTTTGCAAGGATAAATACAGCTATGACGAGAGGAAAATCTATTGTAAAGGCTGGTGTTATACACCCGATAGAAAGCTTTTGGCTGCATTGGGGAGCTGAGTTTGCAGAAGCAGGTATAAGAAAACAGATGAACGAAAGATTTACCTCGCTTACCAAATGGCTGATTGAGGGATGTATAGACTTTGATTTTATATGTGAATCGACTTTGCCGAAACAGTGTGATAATGGCATTGCTCCGTTTAAGGTCGGAGAAATGAAATATGATGTCGTTGTTGTTCCGGCTTGCGAAACCTTGCGTAGCACCACTCTTGAGCGTTTGCGTCAGTTTAAGGAATCCGGCGGAAAGCTTATATTCCTTGGCGAAGCACCGAAGTTTACAGATGCAGAGGCTTCATCTGAAGGAGCGGAATTGTGGAATGAATCTGATAAGGCTGATTTTGAGCAGACTGCGGTTTTAGAGGCATTGGAAGAATTCAGGGTTATAGATATACATAATGACAGCGGAATAAGAACAGATAATCTTACTTATCAGCTGAGAAGGGATAATAACTGCTTATGGTTGTTTGCAGCGCATTGCAAAGAACCGGAAAATAAGGATATATCGGGAGATATGCCGCAAAATATTATTATAAAAATTAAAGGTGAGTATAGCCCTGTTTTGTGGAATACTCTGGACGGAACACAGTCTGAAATTCTATATCATACCGAAAACGGCTGTACTGTAATTCAAATGACAATATATGATCACGATAGTCTGCTGATACAGCTGAATGTTGCCAAGGCCTCAAAGCAGTCAGAGGAAAAAAAGGAAGTGCGTGAGCTGATATTTGAAAAGCCGATTATAGGAAGGTGTGATTATGTAAGGTCAGAACCGAATGTTGCATTTCTTGACCGTGCGGAATATTCTATTGACGGAGAGGAATTTAATGAAGCAGAGGAGGTATTGCGCATTAACGGAATTTGCCTTAAAAAAATATATGATGTTGAAGTAAGCGGAAGTCACGGAGACGCAAACCGCTGTCAGCCGTGGGCAGTGCCGGAGGAGGAAGTAAGGCATCATCTGAAGCTTAGATTTACCGTCAACAGTGAAATTGATGCAGATAATATAATGCTTGGTGCAGAGCTTGCAGAAAAGCTGATTATTAAATGGAACGGAGAAGATGTTAAAAACAATATATGCGGATATTATGTGGATGAGTCAATAAAAACAGTGGCTTTGCCGTCCTTGAAAAAGGGAAAAAATACACTTGAAGTTACAATGCCGTATACTCAGCGTTCGTGCGTGGAGGCATACTATATTCTCGGTGAATTTGACGTAAGGGTTAACGGAACGGAAATTCTTATTACAAAGAAATCGGATAAGGTCGGATTTTCAGATATTTCAAGTCAGGGAATGGCATTTTACGGCGGAAATATAACCTATTGTGCGGATGTTGATACTCCGTCAGGTGATATGCAGATACATGTGCCTGTATACCGTGGTGCGCTGATAAGAGTAAAGGTTGACGGTAAAGATTGTGGAGTGATTGCATATGCGCCGTACAGTACAAAATTGAGGAATATTGAAAAGGGTAAACATAGAATCGAGATTACTCTGTACGGCAACAGGTATAATACATTCGGTCCACTGCATGATGTATCCGCAACAAGATATGTCGGTCCGATGGCATGGTCAACACAAAACGACAGCTGGACATACAGTTATCGCTTTAAAGAAACCGGTATACTGGCAGAGCCTGTTGTCAGAGTGTATAAAAAGTCATAAAAAATTTACAATCTGATACTTGAAAATTAGTAACTTGTGTGCTATTATGAAGACGTAAAGCAGGCAGGCGAAAGCCAAACACATTTGCCATGTATTTTCAAACCGACATCTGTTCAGAACGTGTTGTGTTCGACTTCGTATGCCTAATCTGAAAAGGTTATTAAGGAGGAAAAAAGATGGCTAACAGATTTGTGTTGAATGAAACAAGTTATCATGGTAAGGGTGCAATCAAGGAAATTGCAACCGAGGTAAAAGGCAGAGGCTTTAAAAAGTGTTTCGTATGTTCTGATCCGGATTTGATTAAATTCGGTGTTACAAAAAAAGTAACTGATATTTTGGAAGATTCCGGAATTGATTATGAGATATATTCTCAGATAAAAGCAAATCCTACGGTAGAAAATGTTCAGACCGGTGTTGCCGCTTTTAAGGCTTCCGGTGCGGACTGCATTATTGCAATAGGCGGCGGCTCCTCTATGGATACGGCAAAAGCAATAGGTATTATAATTAAAAATCCTGAATTTGAAGATGTTGTTTCACTTGAGGGCGTTGCTCCGACAAAGAATAAGTGCGTTCCGATTATAGCTGTGCCGACTACTGCCGGAACAGCAGCAGAGGTTACAATTAACTATGTTATAACCGATACCGCAAAGAACAGAAAAATGGTATGTGTTGACGTACACGATATTCCGGTGGTTGCAGTTGTTGATCCGGATATGATGTCATCCATGCCTAAGGGCTTGACTGCGGCAACAGGTATGGATGCACTTACTCATGCGATAGAAGGCTATATTACAGCCGGAGCATGGGAGCTTAGTGATATGTTCCATCTCAAAGCAATTGAGATTATTTCATCAAGCCTCCGCGGTGCGGTTGAAAATACTCCTGAGGGCAGAGAAGGTATGGCTCTCGGTCAGTATGTTGCAGGTATGGGATTTTCAAACGTTGGTTTGGGCATAGTACATTCTATGGCACATCCTCTCGGTGCTTTGTATGATACTCCGCACGGTGTTGCAAATGCAATAATACTTCCTACGGTTATGGAGTATAATGCTCCGGCAACAGGAGAGAAATATCGTGATATAGCAAAGGCAATGGGAGTAAAGGGCGTTGATGATATGAGCCTTGAAGATGCACGCAAGGCGGCTGTTGATGCTGTTAAGCAGCTTTCTAAGGATGTAGGTATTCCGGCAGACCTTAAAGAAATCGTTAAGCCTGAGGATTTGGACTTCCTTGCACAGTCAGCTTATGATGACGCTTGCCGTCCCGGAAACCCAAGAGAAACTTCTCCTGAGGAAATAAAAGAACTGTATAAGTCCTTAATGTAATTAAGATAATATAACAGAACCGCCCATCTGAGCGGTTCTGTTATATTTCAGATTAAATATTTTCGGGCGGAAAACTCGGAAAGCCGTATGTGCTTGCGGTCTACAGTATATGACATATACAGCTTATCATTATAAATATCGGCAAACGGATAAAACAAACTTTCTTTCATATCTGCAACAACAATAGGCCTGCTTTTACTTAAATCATCAAGATCAATTTTTGTTATCCCAAAACCGCAGCGGTCAATCGGTGCATGAATCAGATATAAGCCGCTGTTATAGTAAATAAAGTCTGAGCGTGATTGCGTATCTCTTATAAGACATGGCTTTTCCCATGTTTTTTTATTCAAATCATAGTATGTCAAAAATCCTTGCATACAGTCGTGCTGCCGGACAAAATAATAGCATTTATCATTTATCACATATGCTGCGTTTTCCCATTCGGAAAGATTTATAAAATCCGATGAGGAAACATATTCCCAGTTTATGAAATCGCTGCTTTTTATTATGCAGTTAAAATATCCGGAATATGCGCCCGTATAGTAGACGGTTTTGCCATGTTCAACATGTGTTGACAGCTTTTGCATAATGCCTGTATCGGCAAACATTTTTTTGGACGGCAGATTATTTGCGCGAAGGGCATCCTTTATTCCGCTTATGCTGAAATCATTTGTTATCACACCTACAGTAAATTTGTTTGGTTTTATTTCGCTGAAGGATTGTTTCTTGATGCTGAAGGTGCAGTAAAAACGGTAATACTGGCTGTCTGCGGATGCTGTCCATAATATGTATATTTCGTCGCCGCCTTTATATAGCATTATGGTATCATATAATGCGTCAATTTTCTTTCCTCCAAGAGTGTCGCCGACCTTTTGGACTGTTTTTACTGTTAAATCTGTTGGATCATTAAGCGGACAAAAAGCAAGACGGGCTTCCTGATATTTGGGATCTTCTGCGGTTGTTCCGGTATTGGCATAATATGTGACATAGATATAATCACCAATTATTTTAAATGTAGAAACATGAACCATTAAATCGGGGTTGCTCTCATCATGTTTATTACAGTACGCAAGGCTTCTTTCAAAATCTGCTATAATATTTTTCTTTAGCTCATCTGCGCATTTGACGCCGAGTTCTGCGGCAGACTCGTTTTCACCCGGGGCAATGTAGCCGTTATAGTCTTTTATCGGCGCTTCCGGAGAAATTATCAATTCGTTTTCGGTTAAAACATTCGGTGAAAAAATATCAGCTGATGCAGAGTTCATGTCTGAGTACCTCCATAAAATAAGTATGCTTGCATTATAGGACAAAATATGTTATAATTCAAGACGAATAATGCACAAAATAAGACAAAAATATCTTAATGGGAGTAATTATGAAATATTTTCATCAATATCACACCGAGCCGCAGGTAATACATAACAAAAGAATTTCATATGCTCCGCATCTGCATGATGAACTTGAAATAATAACTTTATTTGACGGCAGTGCGGTGCTTACGGTCGATGGGGCTGGTTATAATATTAAAAAGGGTGATTTTGTCATAGTGTTTCCGAATGTTGTTCACAGCTACCGCGATGAAAGCAATGCAGATGCCGGTAAGTTTATATTCAGCATTTATGATTTTCCTGAGCTTAATGAATTGTTTAAAGATAAAATTCCTGAAATACCCATAATATCGGCTGAAAAAGCGGAGGAAAAACATATAGACAGGCTCGCGGCGGAAATTATCGAATTCTATCATTCTTCATCTGCTATAGTGCAAAAGATGTATTTAGCATTACTTGCGGCAAAGCTTTTGGAGCTTTGTAAATTCAAAGAAAACAGCAGCGGAGATATTATACACAGGGTTATGGAGTATTGCAAAAACAATTACCGCGAGGATATAACCTTAAGTGACGTAGCAAACGCGCTTTTTGTAAGCAAAAGCTATGTGTCGCATATTTTCTGCGGCAAGCTGAAAATAAATTTTCGGAGCTATATAAATATGCTGCGAATAAATGCGGCGGCTGAACTTTTGCGTGATAAAGACATAAGCGTGACAGAGGCAGCAGAGCAAAGCGGGTTTGGAAGTTTAAGAAGCTTTAACAGAGCTTTTCTGCGATATATTGGGGTTACTCCCAAAGAATACAGAAACGGCTGCGGGTAAAAAGAAGCTTATATTTTATATTTATTTTTATGTCTGAAGATTGAAACTGCAATCGAAAACAGAGAGAGGGTTTCGTTAAGTATACCTGCATATGAACCTACAAATATATCATATATAATAAAAGTGATACACACCGGGATTGATAAAATACGAGTCAGAGCAGGACTTTTTACCCAAAGTGAAATTGTAACCAAAGTTGATGCACAGATTGGCAAAGCGCTCATGGAGGAGTCCCATGAAAGTATAGCTAAACCCCAGTTTATTGAAATAAAGATTAAAGGCAAAACAAATGAATTGGTTTTTTTACAGTTAGTTATAAAAAGGCTTTCGCGCAGAATACCGACAAGATTTGGTATAGAACCTGCCCATGCACCGAGAAGTAGATAGTGAATAAACCATAATATATCTGCAAAAAGCTTTTTGATGAGTAATTTTCGGTGATCGTTCTGCTGATATAATGTAATCAACATATATGTTCCGCAAAATCCAATAATCTGGGCAGTTATATTGAGCACCGGATTTACGTTCATAAAAGTCCCCCCTTTGTTTTTTTAATATATATTTTATAATATATAACAAATAGGAAAACAAGAAAATCAATGCACAAAACAAGACAAAAATATCACAAATGTGAGGTCAGTCGTATTTATGAAAATATATGAAATTCAAGAGAGAACGCATAAGATGTTAGACGTTTTTTTTAATATCTGTGAAAATTCCGTTCGCGAAACGCATATGTTTTTTTCCGAAACAGAAATTAAGCATGTTTAGCAATCTGTA
>CAJLFL010000101.1 GCA_905205855.1 uncultured Eubacteriales bacterium
AGAAAAAAATTAAAATTTTATATTTTTAAGGAGGATTTGAGAATGAGAAATCTCAAAAAGGTAATTGCTTTGGTTGCAGTATTTGCTATGCTGGTCAGCACTGTTGCTTTTGCTCAGGCTTTCACCGATGTGGCTGACACTGACAATTATGCTGAAGCAATAGAAACGTTAAATACGCTCGGCATCTTAACAGGTGACGATCAGAACAACGACGGCAAGATGGAATTCCGCCCTGAAGATACCATCACAAGAGCGGAGGTTACTGCTATAATCTCCAGAATCCAGGGTATGGGCAATGCAAGTCAGACTTCTACTGACTTCACTGATGTTCCTTCTTCTCACTGGGCTTCCGGTTACATTTCCCAGGCTGCTACACAGGGTATTGTAAACGGTTACGGCGACGGAACATTCGGTCCTGACGACAACGTAAAGTATGAGGAAATCATCAAGATGCTCATGGAGACTCTTGGTTACTATCCTTTCGCTGCTGACAACGGCGGATATCCGACAGGTTATCTCGCAGCTGCTCAGAGATACGGCGTACTTGACGGCGTAGTAGGCGGCGGTGTTGGCACCGAGGCTAAGAGAGGCATGGTTGCTCAGTTGGTTAACAACACAATCGACACACCTCTTATGGATAAGTATTCTTATGGTAAGGATGCAGAGTATGTAATCTATGACGGTCTTACCGATCTGGGTTCACCTTATCAGAGCTTGCTTACCAGAGATTTGAAGCTGGTTAAGGTTACAGGTCTTGTTTCTAAGAACAGCTACACAACTCTTACCGGTACAGGCACAGAGTATGACGCTGACAAGACAAGAGAAATCGGTATCGAAATCGACGATACAACTGATAACAGAAACTACCTCAACAAGGATTCTAAGCTGACATCTTATCTGAGCGGCACTCTCTTGAATGTTCGTCAGAACGATATCAATGCAGACGAATTCCTCGGCTATGCAGTTTCTCTGTATGCTAAGAAGGATGCTTCTGATAAGTATGACCTGATTTCTATTTCTAAGTCTGATGACAAGAATGAAACAGTTGAGTTCACTTTTGACCTCTACAAAGAGCTCAAGAGCGGCAAGATTTATTACTACAGAGATGAGAACAGCAGCAGCACAAACAGCATAAACGTTGCTGACAAAGCTCTCGTTGTATACAACGGCGCTGCAGCAGGTAAGTTCTCAGATGTAGGCAGCGACTACCTCAGCAAGATAGTTAATGATGACAAGAACAGCGGTAAGGTTGTATGCATCAACTCTAAGGATGAAACCGGTTATGACGTAATCAGAATCGAAGCAGGCGTAAGTGCTGTTGTTAGCCAGGTTGCTTCTAACGGTAAGGTTACATTCATGAACTCTGTTCGTATCCCGTCTATCGCTTCTTCCGGTTCAACTGCAGTATCTACACTTGATTTTGCAGATGAGGATGTTCTTATCAACATCACTAAGGACGGCGAAGACTTCGATTACACCACACTTAAGAAGTGGGATGTTGTTACTATCCTGACATATCAGGGTGGTAGAGATGCAGAAGTATTTAATGTAGAAGTTCTCGGCGAGAGCAGCTATATTGATGGTTATGTAACAAGCGTTAAAGATTCTTCTACTCCGAAAGAGTACAGACTCTCTGACGGTAACTGGTACAAGATGGCAGATGCTTTCTATCCGAGCCAGACCTTGAAGTCAGGTAAGAGCGGTCGTTTCTTCGTAGACGGCTATGGCAAGCTTGTTGCTCTTGATGACGGTGTTGCAGTTGCAGGCGGCGGTTCTGTAACAACAGGTAACTACGCTTATGTAATCAACGCTCAGTCTGAAAAGGGTACATGGAACAACACAAGCTATGACATCAGACTCCA
Source organism: uncultured Eubacteriales bacterium (assembly GCA_905205855.1). Lineage (GTDB taxonomy): Bacteria > Bacillota > Clostridia > Monoglobales > Monoglobaceae > Ructibacterium. The sequence continues at coordinate 1,863 of CAJLFL010000101.1, forward strand.
GGTTCTCGATAAGAGCGGTGAGCTTTATGAAGCATATCTTGCAAGCAACGTACAGTTTGTAAACCTTCCGGAAAAAGTATCTAAGGAATTGTCAGGCTGGAATGCAGATACTGATACTAAGAAGACAAATTACTACACAGATTTCGATTATTCAATGAAGGATTTGAAGAAAGTTGATAATGCTAACGCATTGGCAGAGTGCCTCATCAACAACCTGATCACTTATTCTGCAAACTCTGCAGGCGAAGTTAAGGCTGTAACATTTGCAGGTTCTTCAGATGATGATGACTTCCAGACAGCTACAAACGGCGTAAACGCTGAGTATGATGCTGATACAAAGTCTTTCAAGAAGGGTGCTTATGTAAATGATGATACTCTGGTATTCTACATTGCAAAGGATACAAACGACATCACTTATGGTACCAGCACTTATACTGCTAACAAGACAAACTCTAAGGTTTCTACAGCTGCTTCTTTGGCAGATGGTACAAACTACACTTACTATTCATTCGATGAGGATGACAGTACAGGTGAGGTTGCAGTAGTTGTTGCTATGAATACCTCCGGCGGTGTATCTTCTACCAGCAAGGTTGCAGTTATCGACACAATCGGTAAGTCAAGCTCCAACGGTGACACTGTTTACACAGTTGACTTCTACATGAACGGTGAATTACACTCTGCTGTAACAACTGCTGAAATGGAAGGCGGAGATGGTGCTAATGGTATTGAGAAGGCTGAAACCGGTGATATCTTCCATCTGAACGTTTCCGGCGATACAATCACTGCCGCTGAGAAGGTTATGGATTATACAGGTTATGATAAAAAGAATTATTCAGTAGCTCCTGTAATTGATATGAAGAAGACAGCTGATAGTAACACTGATTATATCTTCGGTCTGGTAACAAAGGTTAACGGCAGCAGAGTAACTTATGCTCCTTATACCGGTAATGTTGCTCCGACAGATGCCACAACAGGTCTTGAGTCTAAGAATGTAGAGGGTGCAAACGTTTACGTTTACGATTCTAACCTGAAGAATCAGCTCTATGTTGGTTCTATAGCAGACGCTTATGCAGATACAATTCTGACAAGCGGTGACAACAAAGTATTTGTTGAGGATGAAACTACGGCTGTAGAAGCTCCGAATGGTATCAGAGGTATGCTGAACAGTGCATTCATCAAGGTTGTAAACAACAAAGTTTCTGACGTAGTTGTATACTTGCCTTATGAGTTCAAGTATTCAGTAAAATAATCACACAATAGTGTAATTTAAAGAGAGGTCCGATTTGGACCTCTCTTTTTTGTTGTATAGGTGTTGATGCCATCGCATACACAGTCACCCCTACGACATCAAACAATACATAATATATACGCCATCTCATGCGGGCAGATACTATCCGCCCCTACGATAATAAACGATATACAATGTGTATACTATGTCCTTACACTGGCTGTATACCATGTTACTCTTGACATTGATGCCGCCCCTACGAGGCATTGTAAAATGCAAACGAATGTTTAATACCGCCGTACCCTGCCGAAAATGACATAAAACCGAAAACAAAAACGGCGACCGTATGAGGCCGCCATTATTTCTATTTTTCATATTGGCAAATGCCGCCGTACAGGCAGTATTCGCACGCGTCATGCTTTCCCTTTGCTTTGTAAGGGTTTACCTTTATCAATCCGCCGGAAATCCCCTTTGCGGATTCGCGGATTTTTTCATTGGCTATATCAATTCGCCGTTTCAGTTCTGTACGGCTGACAACCGAATCACTCCCGGAGGGCATAAAGCTGCCCATCTTTTTATCCGTGTTTGCCGCGTACGCCGCAATAATTTTTTCGTCATCCGCAATCCAGCCGCTCGGATGCATTTTGCTGTTTACCGCCGCCTCTATTCCCTTTCGGTCAAAATCCGATTCCTCTATTATCGGATCGGACATTGGCATATATACCATTGCCGCCGGAACAGCGTCCTTTATATTATCGCACAGTATCGAGGTATACAAAAGCGGCTGTATGGTGATTCCGTCCTCCGCAAGCTTTACATCAAGTCCCTTTGTCGAGGATTTATAATCTATTACGCTGACAAGCCTTGCACCGTCAAGCTCTGCGGTGTCTGCACGGTCAATTCTGCCCTTTACGCCGGCAATCATGCTGCCGGTATCGTCCATTACCTTCATTACCGGAATATCGCCGTCAGAGCCTATTTTTATTTCAAATCCGTATGGTCTGAACTCACTGCTCCTGTAAAATTTAATTACCTCCCACGCCGTGCGTGCTGCTATTCCCTTCATCCGCATTATGATGTACTTATAATATGCCGAGGATTCATATAAAAGCTCTGCATTTTCTCTCGCCTCTGCATCAACCGCCGCGGCAATGTCATTAAAGCAGTCCTCCTTGCTTACCTCTGTCGGATCTGTGCCGTTTTCTTTAAGCTTTGTAAAGTAATCATACAGGGCGTTGTGCTGAATACTTCCTGTGCTGCGCGGCTCAATCCCTGCCTTGTCCCTCTCTCGCGCGTACAGACCATATGTCATAAAATATTTAAACGCACAGGAATTGTATACCTCCAGCTGAGATGCGCTGAGCATAATCGGCTTGCCGTACAACTTTGCCGCTGTTTCTTCGGAAATCCGCTCCGGCTGTTCTCCGCAAATGACGGCGTTCAGCCGCTTCAGCGAATCGGCGTAGCCACTGCCGTCAAACCATCCGTAAAGCTCTCTCATCGGCTGCGGCAGCAAATCAGTTCTGCCGCCGTACAGTGCAAGCGCAGCCGAAAGCCGTTCAAACAGTGCAGAGCCTCCCTCTGCCGCCGCAAGTCCGTCTGCCTCCTCGTCCGGATTGTATATCTCAACCTTAGGGAAAAGCTCGGTCACGCGCTTTATAATCTCAGAACCCTGAAGCGGTTTGCCCTCGCTGTTTTCAAGGCTTTGGAACAGATACAGACGCTCCCGCGCCGCAGACAGAACCGCATACACAAGCAGCTGCTCCTCGCGCCGCCGGCTGTCCGCTCCCGGCGCAAGCTCCACACCAAGCTCAGCCATACGTATTCTTTCACTGTCACTGATAAAGCCCTCTGTTGAGTGTCCCTTTGGGAAAACGCCCTCGTTCATTCCGAGAACTATAACTACCTTAGAGCCGCTGCTGCGAAATCTGTCAATGCTGCTGCACATAACGCAGTCCATTGTCTGCGGAGTCATGCTGAACTCTATTCCGCGGCAGGCGTTTTCAAATACCTCGGCAAACTGCGGATATGTCATGGCTGTGTCCTTCATTATCTCTGCCATCTGCGCCAAAACGGATATTGCCGTGTTCCATACCTGCCTGTATTCCTCTGCAAGTTCTGGCTTGCCCTCCGCAAGCAGCTTTGCCGCCTCAGAGTTTATCCGTCCGTCAAGTCCGCTGCCCTCAAGCCATGCAAGAACAGCCTCTGCAATAGCACCGCCGGACTTTATACCGCTTATCCTGCCGCGGATAAAATCCGCGCCGGAAAGCAGAATGTCCCTTGTTTGGTTAATGCTTTCCATGTCATAATTTCTGCCGCCGGGCTGATACGTCCATCCGCCGTTCTGCCACATAGCATGAGTGGGTGCAGCCGCAAGAATATAGTTTTCAAACAAATCCACAGCATCGCGGTCGTCCGTCAGCAGATTTGTGCCGGCAATGTTCATAATTCTCTCATACGACGGACCGTGTGCAAGAATATCAAGAGTGCCGAAAATAAGGCGCATAAGCGGCTTTGACGCCGCCGGTCGGCTGTTGTCTATAAAAGCTCTGATGCCGCGCTGCTCAAAAACAGACGGAATTATTCTGTTATAGCTTTCCAAATCACGTGTCAAAACCAAAAAATCGCGGAAACGGCGGTTCTCTGTTCTGCACAGCTTTATTATCAAGTCTGCCGCGTATTCAATCTCGCGATAGCGGTTTTGCAGACGGCATATGTGGATTTCGCCGCACTCCTTGTCATAGCTTGGCGCGGTTCTGTCAAAGTAACTGTTTTGCAGATATTCAAGCGCGCTGTCCGCTTTGGGCGCATTAAGCATAACCGGAGGCAAAACCTCAATTTTTTCCGCCGCCGCAAGCTCCTTCAGAATTTCCATTGTTCTTTCGGCAGGGTAAAACAGCGCGCCGAATTCCGCACTGCGGCTGTAATCAATGGCGAAGGATATGTCCATGCGGTGCATAAGTTCACCTATTGCGCGCTGCTCTGTCGGCGTAAATGAGCGGAAATACATAATATACATATGTCCGTCAAGAAAGCCGCAGCTTCTCAGCTTATCGCAGATAAGGGAAAGATTATCCTCGGCGTCGGCGCTTTGTATTTCAATAAGGCGGTTGTATTCCTCATATATTACGGATAAATCATACAGCTTTGCCGAAAGCTTTTCGTTGTCAGCGTTTTCCGCGGCAAAGCGCAGCGCCTGCGGCGAAACACCGTAACGCTTAAATTCAGATATTGTGTCGGCAAGCACGGCGGCAAAGCCCTTTTGCCGCATATTTCTGCCGAGGGCGACAAGCCTGCCGCTCAGCTGCTGCATGACCTGCGCGGCAATAATCTGCTTGCCTGCGCCGTCAATGTATTTCATACGCAGCGGTCCGGTCTTGCTCAGCACAAGATTGCACAGCCTTGAAAAACTGAGCACCTTTATGTATACCTGTGACGGAAGTCCGAATCTTTGAAGAAGCTCCTTTTCCATAAAAAGCGAAAACTGCTCCGGTACAAGTATCCATGTTTTTTTGCCGTCAGCAAGCCTTGCCGCGATTTCATTATACACATATTTCGTTTTGTCGGAATTTGCTGTGCCGAGTATCATACGAAGCATTATTTAATTTCCTCCATTTTCGGATTATTTTCGGGTGGATGCTATCCGTCCGCATGTGATGGCATATACATTACGTATTGTTTTTCGTACATGCTTTAT
>CAJLFL010000102.1 GCA_905205855.1 uncultured Eubacteriales bacterium
AATTACGTTTACATTTCCCATAGTTCCGGCAACAGTCATACGTGTAAGCGAGTTTACGCCCTCCGACGGAAGATTGACTTCAAAATCCTCCTCCGAGGTCTTATCGTCAACCAACGCCTCTAACTTATAGCCTGCCTTTTTTGCCGCGTCTATTACCTCAGGCGTGTATGAGCCGTAAGGAAAGGCTATCATACTGCATTCCTTGCCGAGATGTTTTTCTACCGCATATTTCGACTTTCTCAATTCCAGAATCATGTCGGCAGGGCTGAGGCTTGCAAGTGCGCTGTGTGTTGCGGTATGTGACTGTATATCAATAATACCGCTTTTCTCCATTTCCTTTGCCTGCTCCCATGTAAAGTGAGAATAATTTACCTTTCCGCCGCCTGCCATCTCGCCGACGGTATCCGTCACCACGAATATTGTTGCAGGGATTTCCATTTCCTTTAAAATCGGATATGCAATCTCATAATTGCTGAGATAGCCGTCATCAAATGTGACTATTATCGGATTATCCGGAATGGTAACGCTTCCGTCCTCACACATTACATAATCATAATACTGCTTTAAGCTTATCGGCGTAAAATTTATCTTTATCGCACTCATATGCAGCTTAAAATCATATGGGGAAATAAGAGAAATCTCGTTTCCGCCGCTGAACTCGTCATTTGATATATGATGATAAAGCAAAATCGGAACCTTTACGTCCTTCTTCTTTATCACCGGCGTTTCCTTTATGACATTTTCACGCGGGCCGCCCTCAACCTTTACTACCCAGTCCGGCGGAGTAGATGCATCTTTTTCTTCGTCTGCCGCAGATACCGGAACAGCCGTCATAAGGGTAACAGCCGCGGTCAAAGCGGAAAAAAGTCTAATAATTCTCCTTTTCATTGTCACCGAACACCTTTCCTGATATTTCTATCAACTCGTCATTGTTTTTTGTCCGCATCATCCATTTAAGCAGATTTTCCGTCACGTCTGCGGCGTTTCTGTCCGCAAAGGCACGCCTTAATCTACGCATCATCTCAAGTTCGCTCGGATTGAGCAAAAGTTCCTCCTTGCGCGTGCCGGACTTTGCAAGGTCGATTGCCGGAAACACTCTGCGCTCCTGAAGCTTTCTGTCAAGGTGAACCTCCATGTTTCCCGTTCCTTTAAACTCCTCGTAAATCATATCGTCCATACGGCTGCCGGTTTCTATCAGCGCTGTTGATAAAATGGTAAGGCTGCCGCCGTTTTCTATATTTCTTGCCGCGCCGAAGAACCTTTTCGGCTTATACAGCGCACCGGGATCAAGTCCGCCGGAGAGCGTTCTGCCTGTCGGTGCAATCGTAAGGTTATACGCCCTTGTCAGCCTTGTTATGCTGTCAAGCAAAATCACAACATCCTGCTTGTGCTCCACAAGTCGCTTTGCACGTTCCAGTACGATTTCCGCCACCTTTACGTGGTTCTGGGGTTCTTCGTCAAAGGTTGAGAAGATTACATCGCCGTTAATACTGCGCTGCATGTCCGTAACCTCCTCCGGACGCTCATCAATAAGCAGTACAATAAGCTTTACCTCCGGATTATTTGCCGTAATGCTGTTTGCTATATTTTTAAGCAGCGTTGTCTTGCCTGCCTTTGGCGGCGCAACTATTATTCCGCGCTGCCCTTTGCCGACCGGCGCAACAAGGTCTATCATCCGCATTGCATAATCCTTATATCCGACAGCAAGACGCATACGCTCATCAGGATAAATCGGAGTAAGGTCGTCAAATGCCTTTCTTTTTATCGAAACATCAACCTTATCGCCGTTTACCGTCTGGACATACAAAAGCGCCTGATATTTTTCACCCTCGTGCTGCATCCTGGTATTGCCGACAATAAAATCACCTGTTTTCAGATTAAATCGGCGTATCTGATTGGGCGAAACATAAACGTCATTCTCGCCGGACTGATAATTGTCGCTGCGTAAAAAGCCGTATCCCTCTGTCAAAACCTCAAGCACACCGCTCATAAGATTTGTTCTGCGTACCGGATCTGAATATACGATTTCTTTGTTTTCTCTTTCCATGCCGTTTTGGGATTCTGACGTTTTTGCGGCGTTATATTCAATTTTATTGTTTTTTTCTTCTTTAGATTCTTTTTCTTCTGAATCAAAATTAGTTTTTGCAGATAAATCAGAAATATCCGTTCCGCTTTCGGCGAATTTTTCCGCCTTTGCCAAAATGTCCGCCTGAGTATTTACGGCGTCAATCATTGACTGAACAGATTTGATTTTTTCGATTAAATCCTTTTTCTTATATTTTATAATGTTCTTTATACCAAGTTCTTTGGCAATTTTTTTCAGCTCATCAAGTTTAAGCTTTTCCAACAATTCATTTTCCATTTAAAATACCTTTCTTATATATGTAATTATTTCAGGTTTTATTTTCAAATTTTATAATATTTAAAGTTATTTTTCGGGCAGATAATATTTGCCCCTACGGGTTGCATATAATTTTGTATAATATCCGCCCGCATGAATTTGCGGTTATATTGCACATCATACGCATGCGTCAAACACATTTTTTCGGGCGGATGCTATCCGCCCCTACGGATTGCGTACACATTGTGCAATATCTGTGTCCGTTACATCTTTTGTTTCCTGTTTATCTGATGTAATTTTTATCAGTGGATTGTTGTTATAAATCATTGATGTAATTCCCGGCTGTGTAACAGCCTTATCTATCGCCTCGCTGCTGCGAATCGGCTCAAAAGCCGATACAAGCGCAAGAAGAATCAGAACTGTCAAAGCTCCCTCGCATACGCCGAGAGCAAGACCTGCAATACGGTTTACAAGACCGATAACCGGCAGTGATGCAAAAAGCCTCAGCAGTCTTTCTGCAATTATAAGCGCAAGCTTTACAACAATCACCACCGCAACAAACGATATTATATTAACTGTTATCCCTGCAATATATGCAGCCGGTACGCTTACCGCTCCCTCTCTGAGCCACAGCACCGACGGCAGCCATCCCGTTTCGGCGCCCTTATCTGTTATTTTTTGTATTATATCACCGTACATTGAGGTCGTTTTGATATATGCCGACAAAATCGGATAAAGAAATTTTGCAAGAATTATTGCGGCAAAAAAAGATAATACTCTGAAAACCATTTTAACAAAGCCTGCCTTTAAGCCAAGCAGCGCAAATACGATAATAATGCCGAGTAATACAAAATCGGCATAATTCATTGAAATTTTAAGGATTTCCGGATTCATAGCGTTTCACTTCCTTATTTAAGCCGTACCGTACAAACCGAGGTGCCGCCGATTACAAGCGCATATTTTCCGCCCCTGAACACGCCTATGCTTTTTATGTCGCTGCCGGCGGATATACTCTTTTTCAGCTTTCCGCTGCTGCTGATGCAAAGCACATCACTCCGCCGCGCCGCAGCTATTCCGGAATCGCACACGTCAAAATTATTTATAGGCGCGTCAGCCTGATACCTGCCCTTTAATCTTCCTCCGGCAGAGTAAAGCTCAAGCACGGTGTTTCCGCGGTTATCCTCGGTCACAAAGGCAAATGTTTTATCGTTTGCAATGCTGTATTTTCCCGGCTTTTTGCCGGCAAACGAAACCTCACCGCTTACATGCCCGGAAGCCGAAATCCGAAACATATCATTATCTGAAACAACCGTCAGCTTTCCTCTGCAATAGCGTATCTCGCTTATGACGCTTTCCTCGCGGATTGTGGTGCTTATCAGCTTTTTCCGCGGAATATCTATAAACTGTATACTTGACGCCGCCTTGTCGGTATCACTGCGAAACTGGGCAATCGCAAGCTGTCTGCCGCCGTTTTTCAGCGCAGCATCCAGGATATATCCGTCACCGCTGTTCCAGCTGAAGCGTTCGTTTCCCTTTTTGTCAAATACCTTTACGTTTCCCTTATAGCCAACCGTGTCCGTTGCAAAAACCGCATCTCCGCTTTTGTTCACCTTTGCCGAGATTATATCATTGCCGAGGTTATACTCGGTAACACGCTCACCGTTTTTATACAGCGCGGCATAGTTTTTGCCGCCCAAATCATAGACAAGCACATATTTACCTGCTGTTTCCGCAACAGGCTGTGACATTGCGGTATTTGTTTTCCACAAAAGCTTTCCCTTTCTGTTTATCGCCATCATATGCTGCTTGTTATACAAAATCATATCACCGCCGCTTTGGACTGCCGTATAATCTCCGCCGGTATCAACGCTGATGTCAACAGTCTTTACCCTGTCAGACAAAAGCCCGACAAGGCTTGACAAAACGATTATCAGCACAAGCAGAGCGGCAAATACAATTATTATCCTGCCCGGCTTGATACGTACGGTTTTGCCTCTAAAGATCACCGTTTCGGCAGTATTTGTACGTTCGGCGATATTCCGCACGGCTTCTTTTATTCTAATGCTTATCTGCTGTATATTCATATTTATTCATCCCAAATCATAATATACTTTTTTTAAAAACAACCCCTGCGGCGGTGCGGTCAATCCTCCGCGGCGTCTGTCGCACGAACGGATAATTTCCGGAATTTCCTCAGCCTTTATTCTGCCAAAGCCAACCTCGGCAAGCGTTCCCGTTATTATTCTGACCATGTTATACAAAAATGCGTCCGCCTCAACCGTAACGCCGATAAGCTCCGGCTGCTCCGGATTTATTTCAACGCGGCAAAGGCGTATTGTTCTTATCGTTGTTTTTTGGCTGCCGCCTGCCGCCATAAAGCCGGCAAAATCGTGCGTCCCCTCAAACAACGGCGCTGCGGCAAGCATTGCCGCCGTGTCAAGCGCATACGGAACATGCCAGCTGTATCTTTTGTAAAACGGATTGGGCGTTTTGGAATTCCATATCCGATATACATACCGCTTTCCGTTCGACGAAAACCTCGCGTTAAATTCCTGAGGAACATCAAACGCGTCATATGCCGAAATCCTGTCGTCAAGCCTGTGATTTAAGGCATACGGCAGCTTTTCAGCCGGAATTGAGGTATCGGAATAAAAGTTGAACACATATTCAAGCGCGTGTACTCCGGCGTCCGTTCTGCTGCAGCCGATAACCTTTATATCCTCGCCTGTCAGCGCAGACAAAGCCTCCTCTGTAACCTGCTGTACGGTAATACCGTTTTTTTGTCTTTGCCAGCCGTGATAATCGGTGCCGTCATAGCGTATACGCATTGCAATGTTTCTCATATGCTTCTCCGTTTTTTTAAAATATCAGATTTATCGAAATAACTGCCGCCGCAAGGACTGCAAATGCAAGCCATCCCTTTGTATCGGCGTTTGTAAATTTAAGCTGATTCAGTCTTGTGCGGTTTTCTCCGCCGCGGTAACAGCGGCATTCCATAGCCGTTGCAAGCTCGTCCGCGCGTCTGAAAGCGCTGATAAACAGCGGTATCAGTATCGGCACCATAGCCTTTGCGCGTCTTATAAGGTTTCCGGAATCAAAATCCGCACCTCTTGCCGTCTGCGCCTTTATGATTTTATCGGTTTCCTCCATCAAGGTCGGAATAAATCTGAGTGCAATCGTCATCATCATTGCAAGCTCATGGGCAGGCAAACCGATTTTTTTGAATGGATTGAGCAAATGCTCAAGTCCGTCGGTCAGTGCAATCGGAGAGGTTGTCAGTGTGAGCAATGATGTGCCGAGTATCAGAAACACAAGACGCAAAACCATAAATGAAGCAAAATACAGTCCCTCTTTTGTTATTGTAAAAATCCACCACTTAAAAACAGGCTCGCCGCCGGTGAGGAAAAGATTAAACAAAGCGGTAATAAAGATAAAAACCATAATAGGCTTTAAGCCCTTTATGACAAACATCGGCGGTATCCGCGATATAAGCACCGCCGCCGCAAGAAACAACGCCAAAACAACATATCCGACAAAGTTGTTTATCATAAATGTCAGAACTATATAAACAAGCACAAGCAGAATTTTAGTCCGCGGATCCATTCTGTGTATGACGGAATTCCCCGGAAAGTATTGTCCCAAAGTAATATCCTTCATCATCTGCCTTCACCTCCGGACTTCAATATATCAAGCAGCTCTCTGTATGCCGCGTCAACGGTATATATTCCATCACTCAGCGGAAGTCCCATTTTACGCAGTTTATCCGTTATTATGGTAATCTGTGGTATATTAAGACCGATTTCAGTCAGCCGTTCTCCCTGCTTAAAAACCTCAGCTGTCGGAGCAAACATCTCAATCCTGCCGCCGTTCATCACTATAATCTTATCGGCAAGCTTTGCTATATCCTCCATGCTGTGCGATACAAGAATAACCGTAAGGTTCATACGCTCATGCATATCCTTTATCTTATACAGGATTTCGTCACGTCCGGCAGGATCAAGTCCGGCTGTCGGTTCGTCAAGGACAAGAACCTTTGGCTCCATTGCCAAAACTCCGGCTATCGCAACACGGCGCTTTTGTCCGCCGGATAAATCAAACGGCGATTTATCAAGCATTTCCGGCTTTAAGCCGACCATATTCGCCGCAAAGCGTACCCTCTCGTCTATTTCTTCCTTTTTAAGTCCCATATTTGTCGGGCCGTACGCTATATCCGCCGCAACGGTTTCTTCGAACTCATGGGACTCCGGCTAAT
>CAJLFL010000103.1 GCA_905205855.1 uncultured Eubacteriales bacterium
ATCCGATATTATTTCCTCAGCGTCCTCTTTGCTGAGCCGTTTGCCGGCAAAGCCGTACAAAACCGCAGCCAAATACGGGGTATAAGCTTTGATTGCCTTATCCAGTGAACTTGGCTCCTTTAATTTGAGCTGCCGCAGCAGCTTTGCTTCATCTACCATTTTAAACCTACCTTTTTGCAAAGTTAAAAGCTTTTAGTCTTTACACTTTTATATATCCTTAAAAACCCCGAAAAAGTTTCATTTTACAAAAATTTATAGCTGTTATTTAAAGTAAAAGTTAACGGGGAAAGCTAAAAAGCGTCTGAATGCTTCTGAGATACAAAGATCGGTTTTCCCTATGCAAATTTTTGGATAATGTGTGTGTATAAAGTGAAACCCGGCAAGTACAGCGGCACTTTCCGGGTTTACAAATGAGAAATAGTTTAAATTATTACTTATAATATTGTAAAACTTTTGTTACCCACCATACCGTAAAAGTATGTATGTTTATAAATAAATATATTATGCCTATTCCTCCGAGTATTCCGGTAACTAAACGTCGTAGATTATTGCTTTCTTTCTTAAAAATATATTGTATGCCGCCGTCAATAATCATCGGAGTTATAAGTGATGATAAGTATAAATAATTATTGCGGTATGTAATACACGCTATAATAATTCCAACGAAATAGCCTATCAGTATACCCGTACATCTTGCACATAATGGAAATTGTTTTCCGTTAAAATAAAAAGACCTTTCAGGTTTTTGGTGACACATAAATGTAATGGCAAGAAATTTTTTAAGTTTCATTAAAGCTTAAAATCCGCTCATTCCGATAGCGGCGCCAATAAATATGGCATAAATTATATAAAGTATTACCGATAAAATTACACTTACTAATGCACCCGTGCCGGCGGATTTTGCCTTTAACGGAGTGTTCCCTTTCCATACCAAATAAAGAATAAGTCCTGCAACAGGAACGCAAAATCCTAATAATGCCCATCCGAAACTGCTTGAATCGTCTTGGTTTTGCAAAGCATTTTTTCCCTGTGAACAGCCGCAGCCGGGACAGATTACGGCATCATCCATGATTTCTTTTCCGCACTTTGAACAATACTACATTTTAATCACCTCGTATAAATTTTGTAAATATGTGTCGGTAGTATTTTATCCTACTTTATACTATTTGTCAATACTTTATCTGATTTTAGTGTATAATTATTTTTGAGGTGATTGTTTTGAAGCCGTTAAAAAATAAGATTAGCATAACTATTGATAGTGATATATTAGAAAAAATGAGAATTTTGGCTGAAAATGACGATCGTTCTCTATCGCAGTATATAAATATTGTTTTAAAAACACATATAAGCAATATGGAATCAAAAGCTGACAATTCAAGTATATAATATAAACACATTCAAAAACAGTGCTTGCAGTATTTGTTGAACTATAATCAAGATATTTAGGGATAAGCATATAGGAGAATTTATGTAACATTGTTTTACATGTGAATAAAAACGAAACTCCGCAGCAGGTTTTACCTACTGCAGAGTTTTTCTATTACCACGAACATAAAAAGTTCGGATAATATTGCTATGGTGGACCTTCAGGGACTCGAACCCCGGACCAACCGGTTATGAGCCGGTTGCTCTAACCAACTGAGCTAAAGGTCCATTTAATTAAATATTGTAAGCAACAGCCTTTCAGCTGTTGCTTACATCATGGTGACTCCGAGGGGAATTGAACCCCTGTTACCGCCGTGAAAGGGCGGTGTCTTAACCTCTTGACCACGGAGCCAGATTGGGTGCAGGGGAGGGATTTGAACCCCCGACCTCCGGGTTATGAGCCCGACGAGCTACCAAACTGCTCTACCCTGCGATATATGTTACGATAGCCAACGCCAGAGTTATGTCTGGTGCCGGAGACCGGAATCGAACCGGTACGGGAGAAAATTCCCACGGGATTTTAAGTCCCGGGCGTCTGCCAGTTCCGCCACTCCGGCGCATCACTGTCAATTTCGTAGCCAATCTATAATATCACATCATAGGATATATGTCAAGTGTTTTTTAAAAAATATTTTAAATTTTTAAAAATAAATATTTTTTGCTTAGGACAGGGACAAATTTAAAAAATTTACTTGAAATAAGAATTTTACTGTGGTATACTGGATAACGTTATGGATATGCGCCCGTAGCTCAGTTGGATAGAGTGTCAGACTCCGACTCTGAAGGTCGTGCGTTCAAATCGCATCGGGCGTACCATATAAATAGCATTTGTATGGCCGAGGGATTGTTCTCGTGCATCGTGCAAATGCTTTTTTAACGAATTCAGCAAAGGAGAAACTTAAATGAAAAGCTTTAAATCGGCATTTGCGGCAGGATTTATGATTTCAATCGGTGCGGCGTGTTTTTTGTCATGTAAAAGTAAAATTATAGGCGCACTGCTGTTTTGCGTTGCACTTTTTACAATATGTGTATTTAATCTTAACTTATATACGGGTATGGTGGGTTATTTTTTTGAGATAAAGAATAAGCTTGAAATATTCATAGTATGGCTCGGCAATCTTGCCGGCGGTGCTTTTGGCACTGTTTTGCTTCGTTCGGCAAGACATGATATTTTTGACAAGGCAACCGTGCTTGTTACCGCAAAGCTTAATCAGTCGCTTTTGCAGACTGCGGTATTGGCGCTTTTTTGCGGTGTATTGATGTTTATTGCAATTCACAACAACAAAACAAACAAAAGCGATATACATAGACTTTTCGGGCTGATAGTCTGCATCATGACATTTATTCTCTGCGGCTTTGAGCATAGTATAGCGGATATATGTTATTTCTGGTTCTCTGTTGATTCGGTTGAATTACTGCTCAGAGCGGTATGGTACGTGCTGCTTGTATCTGTATTTAATGCAATCGGAGCAATAATGTTTAATGAGCTTACAAAAAACGCTGAAAATGCGGCACAGTAATGTGCCGCATTTTTGCTGTATATAGCTACTTCTTCAAAAATGAGAAGAATCCGTTTTTGGTGTACGGCTCAGAGATGATGCCGCTTAGTGTATAACCTGTTCCGCTTATAACGTCTGTCAGTTTTGCTTCATCTAAAGGATTTTCGCTGATTATCTCGGTTTCGCCCTTTGAATGTGACGAGCTTACCTTTTTTACATCAAAGTTATTCCTTATTTCATCATTTACATGCGCCTCGCAGTGTCCGCACATCATACCGTCGATTTTTAAAACTGTTTTTATCATTTTACATCTCTCCTTTTATGTTATTTATATAGTTTACATAAATTTAAACGAAGTGCGTTAGTAACAACGCAAAAGCTTGACAGGCTCATTGCCGCCGCGCCGAACATCGGATTAAGCGTCAGACCGAAAGCGGTAAAGCAGCCTGCGGCAAGCGGAATACCGATTATATTGTAGATAAATGCCCAAAACAGGTTCTCGTGAATATTACGCAGAGTTGAACGGCTGAGCCTAATCGCAGCCGGTACATCCGAAAGGTGGCTTTTCATCAGTACAATATTTGCCGCGTCCACAGCAACATCCGCACCTCTGCCAATCGCTATTCCA
The DNA here is from genome assembly GCA_905205855.1 of uncultured Eubacteriales bacterium. Taxonomy (GTDB): domain Bacteria; phylum Bacillota; class Clostridia; order Monoglobales; family Monoglobaceae; genus Ructibacterium. Next base: position 3,553 of record CAJLFL010000103.1, read on the forward strand.
ACATCCGCAGATGTCAGCGCCGGAGCGTCGTTTATGCCATCGCCTACCATAGCTGTTTTTCCGCCGCGCATCAAATCGCGTACAGCGTTTTCCTTGCCCTCCGGCAGAACACCGGCAATTACCTTGTCAACGCCCACCTGCTTTCCTACCGCAGCGGCGGTGCGTTCATTGTCACCGGTAATCATCACAACCTCTATTCCCATATTATGCAGATTTTCTATTGCGCTTTTGCTGTCAGGTCTGATAGTATCGGCAACGGCAATAATTCCTATAAAACGGTTGTCGTACATAAAGCATAACGGTGTTTTTCCATCGGCAGACAGCTCGTCTGCTGTGCTGTGCAGCTCGGCGGGTATTGCTGTTTGGCTTTCGATAAACTTAATGCTGCCGCCTGTTATTCGTTTGCCGTCAAGAACTGCGCTGAGTCCGTTTCCGGGCAGAGCGGAAAAATCCGATAACTCAGACGGAAACTTTTTAAGTTCATCTGCCTTTTCCATAACAGCCTTTGCAAGAGGATGTTCGCTTTTGGCTTCAAGAGAAACGGCAACATTTAAAAGCTGCTCGCTGTCATATCCGTTTGCCGCTATAATGTCTGTTACCTTAGGCGTTCCTTCTGTTATTGTCCCTGTTTTATCAAGCGCAACTATTTTAACTTTTCCGGCGTTTTCAAGTGTTTCGGCAGTTTTAAATAAAATTCCGTTTTTTGCGCCGACTCCGCTGCCGACCATAATCGCAACCGGAGTTGCCAGACCAAGTGCACACGGACAGCTGATTACAAGAACGGATATGCTCCGCGCAAGGGCATAGCTGATGTCCTGTCCAAGTATAAGCCATACGGCTAAGGTAACTGCAGCAATAGATATGACTATCGGCACAAATACGCCGGAAACCTTATCGGCTATTTTGGCTATGGGTGCCTTTGTTGCGGCTGAATCCGAAACCATTTTTATAATTTGCGAAAGAGTTGTGTCAGCGCCCACGCGCGTTGCACGGCAGCGTATATATCCGGATTGATTTATCGTTGCCGCCGATACCGAATCACCTTCCGCTTTATCCACAGGTATGCTTTCACCTGTCAGAGCAGCTTCATTTATTGCGCTGCTTCCCTCGATTATTATTCCGTCGGTCGGAATACTTCCGCCGGGACGAACAACAAATATATCGCCTGTTTTTACCTCGTCAATCGGGACGGTGACTTCTTTTCCGTCGCGCAGCAGCACGGCGCTTTGCGGAGCAAGCTCCATAAGGCTTTTCAGTGCATCGGTTGTTCTGCCCTTTGACTTTGCCTCAAGCATTTTTCCTACCGTTATGAGTGTCAGTATCATTGCTGCGGATTCAAAATAGAGTTCATCCATATACTTCATCACGTCAGCATGGTTTCCTGATGTCTGCGCCGAGGTCATTGCAAACAGCGCATAAACGCTCCATATAAATGACGCGGCAGAGCCGAGAGCAACCAAAGTGTCCATGTTGGGCGATTTATTCCACAGCGCTTTAAAGCCGCTTATGAAAAAGCGTTGGTTGATTACAATTATTACCGTGGTCAAAAGCATCTGGATAAGTCCCATTGCAACATGGTTGCCGTTCAGCTGCGGCGGCAGCGGAAAGCCGAACATCATATGTCCCATAGAAAAATACATCAGTATTACAAGAAATATGACAGATGCGATAAGCCGTTTCTTAAGCAGCGGTGTTTCGCGGTCGGCAAGCGCGTCATCACTGTCGGCAGACTTTTCCGCTCCTTTAAGCTTTGCGCCGTAGCCGGCATCCTTGACAGCTTTTATTATAGTTTTAGGTTCGGCAGTGCCCTCTACACCCATTGAGTTTGTCAGAAAGCTTACCGAACACGAGGTGACTCCCGGTACATTTGAAACCGCTTTTTCCACTCTGGCAGAGCAAGCGGCACAGCTCATGCCTGTTACGGTATATTGATCCATATTATACCTCCGTTTTTACTTCATAAGCTTTTGTATTGTGCAGACAAGTTCATCTACGATCTCATCCTTTCCATCTCTTATATCACGCACAACGCAGCCGTGTATATGGCTTGCAAGAATTTCCTTGTTAAAAGCGTTAATCGCCGCATTGACAGCTGCGGACTGAATAAGGATATCATTGCAATATGCGTCATGCTCCACCATGTTGTGTATTCCGCGAATCTGTCCTTCTATCCGTTTAAGCCGGTTAAGCAGCAGCTTTTTTTGATTCTCGGAACGTGTCGTGTGCTTCTCACAGGAACAGCATTTCTTTTCTTCCATTTGTTTTCCTCCCGTATGCCTGCCGAAATTGTGCCTTTTCAGGCAGGTTCGGATTACTCTCTTTCGGCTAAATATAACGAACAATGTCCTCCGTTTTGCGTTTTGGAACCACATAATTTTTATCGTTGTCAAGATAATACTTAATATTACCATCTTTTACGTCTTCAATACGGCTTGTATGCGTTGGATAACCGAAAGCCACTACCGTATGCAGCTTTTGATTATTGCCCAGACCGAGTATTTTTGAAATCTCTGTCTTGTTGCATGCGCCGATAATACAGCTGCCGACACCGTGATTCCATGCGGCAAGCGTCATGTTGGCAATAGCCAGCCCGGCGTCGGTATCACAGCTATGGCTGATGTCTGTGTTTTCGATAATTCCTATAAACAAAACAGGCTCCTCGCCGCTTTTCGGCTGTCCCTGTTCCGGCGGAAGATATCCTGCCCACTTGGTGTATCCGAAAACCTCTTTTACCTTGTCCGGTGATTTGATTATTACAAAACTGAGCGGCTGTTTGTTTGCGGCACTTGAGGCATATCTCGCCGCGGTTAAAATATCACTGATAATTTCATCGGAAACCACCTCTTGTTTAAAACGCCGATAAGTTCTTCTTGTTTTTAACAATTCCATCAATTCCATAATTTCTGACCTCTCTTTCTGTAATTGTTCTGTAGTCATTATATACCCCGTAGGGGTATTTGTCAAGCAAAAAATATTTTGAATATGTCTGCAAAAAAATATAAACGGCAGAAGCCTGTTTGCCCTGCCGTCCATTGCCGTT
>CAJLFL010000104.1 GCA_905205855.1 uncultured Eubacteriales bacterium
TGATAGTTGAAAATAAATCCGGAAGATGTGCATATGAGGTAAAGTCGGTGGTTGACGCATCGGGTGATGCGGATATATGCAAATTTGCCGGGGAGAAAACGGTTAATTTTGCTCCGGGCAATATTCTTGCCGCATGGAGCTATGGCTTTAAAAACGGAAAAATCGGCTTAAATATGCTTGGATATTCCGAAATCCCGGATGAGGATAAAACCGGTGATGAACCAAAACCGCTTATGAACAGGAGATTTAGCGGAATAAACGGCGAGGAAACAAGCGAGATGCTGCAGTGTGCACATGAGCAGATTTTGAACAATTTTAAAAAAGAGCGTAAAAATGATAATAAATATGTCCCGGTAACGATTCCGACAATGCCGCAGCTGCGTATGACCCGCGGAATTGCAGGAAAATACACACTTGGTACAAAGGATGAGCATAAGGAATTTAATGACAGCGTAGGGTTGTTTTCCAACTGGAAAAAACGCGGCCCTGTGTATGAATTGCCTTTTTCCGCCCTGCACGGTAATAAGATTAAAAATCTTATATGTGCCGGAAGATGTATAAGCGCTGAGGACAGTATGTGGGATGTTACAAGGGTTATACCGGTTTGCGCCGTTGCCGGACAAGCGGCAGGTACAGCGGCTGCAATGAGTAGTGACTTTGATAATATTGACATAGTGGCGCTGCAGCGTAAGCTTAAATCCGACGGCGTTAAGCTTCACGAAAGTGAATTATAAAAATGCTGCTGATGCATCCATAATTTTATCATAATTTTTTGAGGCAGAAGCTTTGCAACAAGATGACAGAATTTTGTATAAGCGCCGTATACAGACATATCTTTGCCTTTATCGGCGTCTTTTATTGCCTTTTGGGCTACCGCTGCGGTGCTTGCCATGCCGGCAAAGTTGGTGACAGTGTGACTTGCGCCGATTGCTCCGCGGTCAAGAAGACCGGTGTTCATCCAGCCGGGACACACGGCTGTGGCGGTGATGCCTCTGTCTTTTAATTCAACATTCAGTGCACGTGTGTAATTACGCAGAAACGCTTTTGTTGCACTGTAAATGTTAAGATAAGGCAATGGCTGAAACGCTGACTGTGATGCAATGTTGATTATGTGACCGCCGCACTTTATATACGGAATACAAATAAGGCCCATTGCAACAGCCGCACTGACATTCAAATCAATCATGTTTAAAGACTCAGCGACAGAAATATCATTGTACGAACAAAACTTTGCAAATCCGGCATTGTTTATAAGGTACTTTATTTCTGCGTTTGCGTCTTTAATTTTGGATTCAAATTCACAAACAGAGTTTTTATCGGATAAATCATGGCTGAATACTATGGCTTTATTACCGTAAAGAGTTTTAAGCTCGTTAAGTTTGCTTTCATTTCTTGCTATTGCCCAGATTTCGTCAAGTTCTCTTTTATCGGACAAAATACGGACAAATTCTTTTCCAAGCCCTCCGCTTGCGCCGGTGATTACAGCGATTGTTTTTTTAATCATAACCATACTCCCTTTCCGGACATATGTGGGCTGAACCCGATATGCCTAAAGCAAAGGAGCCGCAGCAAAATGAATTTTGTTTTGCTGCGGCTCCTTTGAAATTTTAGAAAAATAGTGCAGAATAAGTATTTTATTCAGTTTGATTTATGCTTTGCCTACCGAACCGAACAGCTCCATCTTTTCTTTTACAATAACCTTGATAGCCTCAAAGCCGGGTTTGAGAAGCTTTCTCGGATCAAAGCCTTTGCCCTCTAAGTCTTTGCCTTCTTCGATGTATTTTCTTGTAGCCTCCTGGAAGTACAGCTGGCACTCAGTATTAACATTTATCTTTGCAACACCCAGAGAAATAGCCTTTTGTATCATGTCTGCCGGGATTCCTGTTCCGCCGTGCAGAACCAAAGGAAGGTCGCCGATAAGCTCTTTGGTCTTTGCCAGAGCGTCAAAGTCAAGACCTTTCCAGTTTTCCGGGTACTTACCGTGGATGTTTCCGATACCTGCAGCAAGGAAATCAACACCCAAATCTGCAATCATTTTGCACTCGTTGGGATCTGCAATTTCGCCGGCACCTACAACGCCGTCTTCTTCGCCGCCGATAGAACCTACCTCTGCCTCTATTGAAAGACCGAGGTTATGTGCTGCATTAACAAGTTCCTTTGTCTTTTCTATGTTTTCCTCAATCGGGAAGTGAGAGCCATCAAACATGATTGAAGAAAATCCTGCCTTGATGCACTTATAGCAGCCCTCATAAGTACCGTGGTCAAGGTGCAAAGCAACCGGAACGGTAATGTTAAGCTCGTCCATCATTGCCTGTACCATTGCACTTACGGTTTTAAAGCCTGTCATGTACTTGCCTGCGCCCTCAGATACACCGAGGATAACAGGTGAGTTGTTCTCCTGTGCGGTCAAAAGTATAGCCTTTGTCCATTCAAGGTTGTTGATATTGAACTGACCTACTGCATAATGACCTTTTACTGCTTTGTTTAACATTTCTGTTGCTGTAACTAACATTTTTTGCCTCCATATAATATATAATAAATAATTTTCTTCAAAGTAATATGTTCAGGAATGATCCCTGTAATAATAGTAAAGATACTGCTGTGCAAATCCGCCGAGAGCGCCGTATGTTGCGCCGACAAATGCTGTTATGTTTTTTTCATCCGTGCCGTAGACACGATTCATAATGCGTTTTATCCATACATCCTGCGGAAAGACCTCATATCTTCCGAGGGCAAACAGCAGAATACAATCCGCGACCTTACTGCCAATACCTTTGATTTCCATAAGCTTCTTTTTGGCATCTGGGGTTGACATTTCAAAAAGCTTGGCTGCGTCAAAGTTTTTATCCGAAAACTTAGCTGCGGCGTCAAGAATATATTTGTCGCGATAACCTGCCCTTAAATGTGCAAGGTCTGCCAATTCCAAAGCCGATAAGTTTTCGGGAGATGGAAAGGAATAAAAAGTTTCTCCATCATATTGTATCGGTGTTCCGAAGCTTTTGCACAATGCGGAAATAATCTTTCGGATTCGCGGAATGTTATTATTGGCTGAAATAATAAATGAAACGACCGTTTCCCATAGAGGCTGACGGAGTATCCTTATTCCGCTGCCGTATTCTATGCACGGCTTTAGCTTTGGATCGGCATTAAGCAAATCGATTTTAAGCTTGCCGTAGTCTTTGTCTGTGCAAAAGTAGTTTTGCCAGAATTCATTATCGCTGTCAGGACACATAATTGTGCTGCCGCTGACGCGGCAAACTCTGCCATCAGCAATACCTGTGTATATACCGTCGTTTGCGTCCCATCTGAAGCACTGCCCGCAGTCAAAGGTCGCTGCGGCGTCAAAATTGCGGCTTTCTAAATTTATCATTTTAATCACCCATGTGTAAATCCTTTGGATTAACGCTGACTCTGCGGATAGCTATGCCGGTGTGATTCTCAACGGATTCTTTTACCTGCTCGGCGGCAAGCTCCATCTGCTTTGAAACACGGCACGGAAAATTGACCGTTACGTCAATATCTATTGTTAAAAATCCGTTTGCAGCCGTAATAATTTTCATCTTGTTCAGTTTGTAGATACTGTCAAACCGTGAGATTTCATAGGCGCATATATCGGCTATTACCTTTTGAGAAATCTTATATTCACCAAGATAGCTGTAGGAGGGACGCATAATTGTTTTTTCCTCCGCTATGGTCTGACCTTTTCTTTTGAAGAACAGCGTTATCGGATCGGTAAAATATCCGGAAAACTGACGCTTAAGCTCAAATGTCGGGACAGGAATAATATGCTTTCCCTGCTTGTTACGCATTTCTGCGGCAACGGCGCGTTCCTCCGGGGTGGTTATATCATCGATATAAATAATTTTTTCTATCGGACCGAGTTTAAGCGTTTCCGCAATACGGTTTACCATTTTATCACTTGTTCCGATAATCAGTAATGATTCGGCATGGTTTTTGTCCAGCGCACGTCTGACCTCACTTGCGTGATTCGGATCACTGAAGATTGCACGGTGCACGGACGCCATTTTTGTGGCTTCGCGCTTTGCGGACTTTCCGGCGACAATGCGGCTGCCGGAAATCAGCAAACCGTCGTCTATTATATAGTCAAGCTTATAATCATGTGCAACACTCATACAATGATGGCTTTTGCCTGTTCCGGATTTTCCGACCAATGCATATAATCTCATATTATTCACCTGAGCTTTCGGATTTCTCATTTTCAAAAAGCTTGTATGATAATCGCATAAGGCTGTCACTTAAATGGACGTTTTCAACAGCAATTCCTTCAGTGGTCGGCAGCTCGGTGTATGAGAAATTAAGAAACGCCCGAATGCCGTAGTTTATAAGTTCCTCCGCAACACTGTGCATGGATTGTTTGGGCACGGTAAGGATTGCCATTGCCGGATGGTTTTCTTCTATAAAGCTTTTGACGGTGCTGTAATCACGTATTATGTGATTATTTATGTATGTGCCGATTTTAGCGGGGTCATTGTCAAATATACCTATAAGCCGAAAGCCTCTGGATTCAAACTTAGTGTTTATCGCAAAGGTGCGTCCCATATTTCCTGCACCGACCATAATTGCGGTATAGCCGCGATTTATGCCGAGGATGCGGGCGATTTCGCTTTGCAGAGACTCTACGTTATAGCCGTAACCCTGATGACCGAAACCTCCGAAACAGTTTAAATCCTGACGAATCTGGGAGGCGGTAACGCCCATACGGCTGCTGAGCTCCTTTGATGAAATCCTCTCAACGCCGCTTGCAAGTAAATCTGTTAAATATCTGTAATAGCGCGGCAGTCTGTTGACCACCGAAGCAGAAACTTTCTTTTCCATTGTACCATACCGCACCTAAACACATAAAACAATTTTGGTACGGACTCTCCTATCTGCGGATATGGCGGATAAATCTGTGCCATATTCGGCTTATGTTAAATTCCTAACAAAAGTATACCATAATAATAAGGATTTGTACAGTGGGTTTCAAAAAAAAGTTTCACAAATGGGGATGTAAAAAAGACTTAGAGGGGATGTAAATTTTTACATCCCCTCTGACACATATTTATTATACCATCAAATCGCAGGCATTATCTGCAAATTCTGCGGTGTTTTCCACCGGAAGTCCCTCTGACAGAAGTGCAAGATTGTATAACACGTCCGTCATCTTTTTAAGCTTATCCTCATTATCGGAATACTTTTTAAGGCTTTCAAATATTGGATGATTTATGTTTATTTCCAAAACCCTTTGTGCTTTCATCATTCCCGCGCCGTTAGGCATAGCGTTAAATGTTTTCTCCATCTCCAAAGAAATTTCGCCCTCTGCGCTTATGCATACGGGATGCTTGTTAAGTTTTGCGGATGCCTTTACGCTGAACACCTTGTCGCCGAGGTATTCCTTCATTTTTTCAAGCAGGTCTTTGTTCTGCTCCGCGGCAACGGCTTCTGCCGCCTTTGATGCTTCGTCTTCTAAGTTCAAATCGGCTGATGATACAGATTTAAACTCTTTGTCGGCGTATTTGCCCAAAACCTTTATTGCAAATTCATCAACATCCTCGGTAAAGTAAAGAACCTCATAGCCTTTCTCTTTAACAGCTTCGGTCTGCGGCATGCGGTCTATCTGCTCAACGGATTCTCCGCAGGCGTAATAAATGCATGGCTGATCCTCTTTCATGCGGTCGGTATATTCTTTAAGTGTAACAAGCTTTTTGCCGTCTGACGAGCAGAACATTATAAGGTCAACCAAAAAATCTTTTTCTGCACCGTAGTTGTCATACATTCCGAATTTCAGCGGACGCTTGAAGGAGTCATAAAACTTTTCATAGCTTTCGCGGTCGTTTTTCTGCATATTAAGAAGCTCGCTCTTGATTTTCTTTTTAAGATGAACGGCTATGGTTTTAAGCTGTCGGTCATGCTGAAGTATCTCACGGGAGATATTAAGCGATAAATCTGATGAATCAACAAGACCGCGTACAAAGCCGAAGTAGTCCGGCAGCAAATCCTCGCACTTGTCCATGATAAGCACGCCGTTGGTGTAAAGCTGAAGTCCGCGCTTAAAGTCCTTTGTGTAATAATCAAACGGCGGTCTTGACGGAATAAACATCAGCGCCTGATAGCTTACTGCGCCGTCGGCACTGGTATGGATGACTTTAAGAGGATCTTCAAAATCAAAGAATTTCTCCTTATAAAAGTTATTATAATCCTCCGGTTTAAGCTCGGATTTATTTCTTCTCCACAGCGGAATCATGCTGTTTAAAACATCATCCTCAACATATGATTCATATTCCGGTGCTGCATCCTTATCGTCCTTGTTATCGGTTTCTTTAAGCTTCTGCTTGGTAACAAGCATTTTTATCGGATATTTTATATAGTCTGAATATTTTTTGATAAGATTTCTTATCGTATATTCCTGCAGATAATCACTGTATTTTTCGTCATCGGTATCATCCTTTAAGGTAAGAGTGATTTCGGTGCCGGGCTGTTCCATGCAGCAATCGTCAATTTTATATCCGTCAGCGCCCTCCGAATACCACATAAAGGCTTCATCGCTTCCGAATTTTCTGCTCTTTACCGTAACGTTT
>CAJLFL010000105.1 GCA_905205855.1 uncultured Eubacteriales bacterium
ATAACTTCTCCTTTTTAATATGTATCATCAGTATCTACAGTTATCTGAATATCCTTCTTAACAACCGTTGACGCGGCAATCTTTTCATCTAAGATACGCTTAAAGTCATCATGCGGGAAGTTTGTCAAATCAACCCAGCCATCTGTCCATGCCGAATAATGCATTGCATTTGATATAGTAAGTCCGTTTATTCCCTCGTATCCCGGTGCAAGTAATTTATCATTGCCGGTGATAAGCGCACGAGTGAAATCACGAAGAATACCGATATGACGCAATCCGCCGCCTTCATCAACCGGTATTTTACACTCCCAGCACTCCGGACGACCGAAAGGCTTTTTATTACTCTTGTTATATTCTCTTTCCGAAACCACATTTCTGTTAAATGTAATTTTATTATTCTCAACAACAATACGTCCCATATCGGCTGAAATCTCAAGACGGTCAGTTCCCGGCGCTTCGCCTGTTGAAGTAATGTATACACCTGTCATTCCGTCCTCGTACTCCATATAAGCGGTTACGTCGTCTTCGACCTCTATATCATAGTATTTACCGAATGACATATGGGCCATAATACGTTTTGGCATGCCAAAAAGCCATTGCCACAAATCAAGCTGATGCGGATTTTGGTTTATAAGCGTACCGCCACCCTCGGTTTTCCATGTCGAACGCCATGTACAGCTGTCATGATACGCCTGCGGACGATACCAATCGGTAACAATCCAATTAACACGCTTAATTTTTCCAAGTTCGCCATCCTTTATCATCCGTCTAAGCTTTTGATAAACAGGATTTGTTCTTTGGTTATACATAATTCCAAAAAGCTTTCCCGACTTCTTTGCAGCCTCGTTCATTTCAAGAACCTGTTTTGTATATACGCCCGCAGGCTTTTCGGTAATAACATTAAGTCCTGCTTCAAAGGCTTTTATAACAAGACCGGGATGGTCATAATGCGGAACTGCTATAATTACAGCGTCCAGCAGTCCGCTTTTAAACATTTCTTCTGCATCCTCAAATACCGGCACATCCTTAAAAGTTTCTTTTGCAAAATTTCTGCGTGCCTCGGATATATCGCACACTGCCGCCAGTTCCATTTTAGAAACTTTTCCTCCGTAAACGTTCTTGGCATGAGTTGTCCCCATGTTTCCTATACCTACTACACCGAACCTTACCTTGTCCATGATACCTTTTCCTCCTCAAGAATTTCTTTTAAGCTGTTGTATGCAAGAGTAAATTTTCCCGCAGATGATTTTTCCAGACCTTTCATAATATCGCCGTTTTCCAAAGCTCCAAGTCCCTCAAACTCGCCGAGGTGAGGCTCTAAGCTTAAAAATCCCTCATAGCCGCTTTCTGCAAAGGCCTTTATAAGACTATTCCAGCTGCCGTCACCCTTTCCGGCAGGAACGACCTTTCCGTCAGACAATGCGTCCTTTACATGAATATAGTCTATATACGGTCTGAGCATCTCATACGCATCCGGATATACCTTTTGACCGCACTGTATAAAGTTTGCCGGATCAAATACTCCGCGCAGATGCTTTGAAGTCACGTTTTTGAATATTTCAAGACATCTCTTTGCGACATCACCATAGATTCCCTTTTCATTTTCATGCAAAAGAATTATATCAGTCTTTTCTGCCGCAGCAGTCATAGCCTGCATCCTACGCATAACTTCGTCTGTATATTCTTCCGGTTTCTTTCCTTCAGGAATGTAAAAACTAAAAATTCTGATATACTTTGCATCAAGAATTTTTGCAATCTTCAGTACATGTTCAAGCTTTTCAAGATGCGGTACAAAATCATCCGTAATCAATATTTTTCCTATGGGCGAGCCTATAGAAGATACCTTTATGCCGTACCGATCCATTTTTTCTTTAAGAGCGTATGCCTGCTCCTCTGTCAAATCCGCAATATTTGTACCGTCAATATTGCGAGGTTCAAAGTATTTTATGCCAAGCTTATTAAGATGCTCAAACTGAACATCAGTTGCCGGATCTATCTCATCGGAAAATCCGGAAATAATAAATTTGCTCATTTTAACACCCCTTCTGTTATTTATAGCTTGATTATAATATAAATATATGAAATTTACAAACGCAAATATTGATAAATATATTGCAAATCTTGACATTATGGTGTAATATATCTTTAAAGGAGTGATCAACAATGGACAAGTATTTATATGATTACGGATTCGGATATGCTCATAAAATTGACAAAAAGGTAGAACCTAAGGATTTTAAACTTCATAATCACCGCGATACGCAGGAAATCTATATCTTTATAAAAGGCAATGCTGATTTTATTGTTGAGGGAACAAAATATCCGCTGCATCCGTATGATATTATTCTTGCTCAGAATTTTGAAATGCACCATGTAAGCCATAATGATTTATCAGAATACGAGCGTATTACTATCTGCCTGAACAACAATTTTTTTGTCAAGCATAACTGTGAAAAATATAAAGAAATACTTGTCAATCGTCCTTTGGGTGTAAACAACTGTATTCCGTCCGAAACAGCACATAAATACAAGATTCCCGAACTGCTGAAACGCACAGAATACTATCTTAATGATGAAAACAACGGAGAAACAGCCGCGCTCTGCACTATGATAGAGCTTTTGTATCTCTTAAACCGTGCCGGAAACAAATCTGAAAAAACAGTTTTTCATGATGAACAGATTAAAGATATAATCTTATATATAAATGACCGCCTTACCGAAAATATCTGCCTTGACGATATTACCTCAGCATTCTTTATCAGCAAAGGTCACCTGTGCAGAAGCTTCAACAAACACACCGGCTATACGGTCAATCAATATATAACCCACACGCGGCCTATACTCGTGCGTGAGCTTGTATCTCAGGGAAAATCATGGCTTGAAGCAAGTGAAACAGCAGGCTTTGGCAATTATTCAAGCTTTTATAAAATTTTCTGTCATACATACGGAAAATCACCGACAGGGAAATCAAATATCAAATAAAATATTGACATTAAAGAGTTTTGTGATAAAATATTTTTAGATTATTTAAAGGAGGACATACTAATGAAAATAGGAATTTTAGGTTACGGCAATCTCGGACGCGGCGTTGAACTGGCAGTAGCTCAGAACCCCGATATGGAGCTTGCGGCAGTTTTTACACGCAGAAATCCGGATGCCGTAAAGATACTGACAAACGGAGTTCCGGTATTGCCGATAGATAAAGCAAAGGAAATGAAAGATGAAATTGATGTATTGATACTTTGCGGCGGCAGCGCAACCGACCTTCCGGTACAGACACCCGAATATGCCGAATACTTTAACGTAGTTGACAGCTTTGATACTCACGCAAGAATCCCGGAGCATTTTGCCGCGGTTGATGCGGCGGCTAAAAAGGGCGGAAAAACTGCTGTTATCTCAGTTGGCTGGGATCCCGGCATGTTTTCTGTCAGCCGTATGTACGCAAATGCCATTCTGACAAACGGCAGTGATTATACATTTTGGGGCAAGGGCGTAAGCCAGGGACACTCCGATGCGGTACGCAGAATAGACGGTGTAAAGGATGCACGCCAGTATACTATTCCGGTACCTGAGGCTGTTGAAGCTGTCCGCAGCGGAAGCAATCCTGAACTCAGCACACGCCAAAAGCATACAAGAGAATGCTTTGTTGTTGCTGAAAAAGGCGCTGATCTTGCAAGAATAGAAAATGAAATTAAGACAATGCCTAATTATTTTTCTGATTATGACACAACGGTACACTTTATCTCTCAGGAGGAAATGGATCGCGATCACAGCGGTATTCCGCACGGAGGAATGGTAATCCGCAGCGGTAAAACCGGTAAGGATAATGAGCATAATCATATAATTGAATATAAACTGACACTTGACTCCAATCCGGAATTTACTGCTTCTGTTATAGCGGCATATGCACGTGCAGCATATCGTATGAATAACGAAGGAAGCATCGGCTGCAAGACCGTATTTGATATTCCGCCGGCATACCTCAGCAACAAAAGCGGTGAAGAACTGCGTAAAACTATGTTATAATTCAAAAGAGGCTGCATAAATGAAGTGAACCCCAAAGTTTAGACAAAATTAAATATTAGCTTGCTCTGGAATGAGTTCGGTACTGTACCGGACGCCCATAAAACATTTCATTTTTTAATCTGCCGAAAAATCTTTCACACGTTGTATTATCTGAAGAGCAGCCTTTCTTTGACATAGAACGTGTTAATTCGGCGGCTTCCATACGTTTTATCCATCCCGCCCAGCGATAATGACATCCTCTGTCTGTGTGTACAAGAGGTTGTTCTGATGTTGATAATGTACCAATAGCATCTTCAAGCATTTTATTAACCAAGATAAAATCAGGTGCCGTTCCGATATTCCATTTTACAACCATACCATCAAAACAATCAATAATAGGTGATAGATATACCTTCCCTGAAGGAATGGCAAATTCGGTTATGTCCGTCAACAATTTCTGATTTGGTTTTTCAGCATGAAAATCACGGCTAATTACATTCTCAACTTCAGGAGTGATTTCACCTTTATATGAACTATATTTCTTTTGCCGTTTAGACATAACTAAGAGATTTTCAGCTTTCATGATATCACGAACTATCTTTTCTGAAATAGTAATTCCCAGTCTTTTCAATTCCTGATGAATCCTTCTATATCCGTAGCACTTTCTATTCTCATTGAATAATTCTATTATCTTTTTACGAATATGACTATATTTATCAGGTTGCTTTATTGCCGTTTCATGATAGTAATAGCTGCTTTTTGCCATATTTAAAAGCCTTAACAAATTCGGCAGTGGATATCTGTTTTTCATAGCATCAATGACCACTGCTTTTTCACGGTTTTTTAGTTCCGTCACACTGATGCCGGGGTCTTTTTTTAACAAGTTCAATGCCTCTTTCAATACATCGACTTCCATTTGTAGCTGTTTAATTTGTTCCTGTAGTTCAGAAATGTCATGAGCCGGTATAGATTTTGTATTAAAATCAATATTTTCGCGTTTGATTTGTTTCTTTGATGACATAAGACCTGCAACTCCGTATTTTTGATACTGCCGATACCAACCATATATACTCATACGGCTATACGGACAGACTGCAAAAAATATATTTTCTCTTACGGGACAGAGAATAAGTCATCAGGGTGTATGGAATGTGGTTCAAAAGCTCGGTTCTAAAATTGAAGCAATGGAGAGCAGATATATCGAACTCGACAAAGAACATAAGCTTCGGGGCGAGCGTGAAATTGCAGTTTTGTTTGAAGAAGCAGACGGCGTTTTTGCAAGACAGCAAAAGAGGTATCGCCGTAAAGGTAACAATTCCTTTGAACTCAAAATCGCAATAGCACATGAGGGTTGGAAAGAAACCGCACCAAAGCGTTTTGAACTTGCAAACAAGACAGTTGTATGTGACATAGCAAGCGGTACAGAGTTTAACAAGCGGAAAGAAGCTGTTTTGTCATCAAAGTACAACACCGATGAGATAAGTGTCAGAATATTCAATTCAGACGGTGGCGGATGGATAAAAAAGCTCCACGACTACAATGATGAAGCACATTTTCAGCTTGACCCGTTTCATATACAGAAAGCAATCAGAACAAGTAACCCCGGCGGAGATTATTCAAAACGAGTATCAAGTATGTTAAGAGAAAACAAGATTGATGAATTGTTTGAATATCTTGAAGCAGTCGCAAACAGTCTTGAAAGCAAAACCGCAGAGGAACGGGTACGCCGTTTGCTCAGTTATTTGAAAGACAATCGAAACGGCTTGATTCCTTACCGCAAGAGAGGATTAAATCTACCACAACTTCCGGATGGACTTGTTTACAAAGGTATGGGAAACGGCGAACACAATATGTTTCTTGTGGTTGCAAAACGAATGAAGCACAGGGGTGCTTGCTGGAGTCCGCAAGGTGGTCTTAAACTATGCAAGCTAACTAATTACCATTCCAGACAAACCACTGTGGTTTGAGTCACCTCGAACCAGTCTGAGCTGTAAGAAAATAGATACAAATCCACAGTGCTTGTCTTTATTATACCGCAGGTAGCTAATTCTGCAAATATAACAAATTTTAAAGAAAGGAGAAATAATAAAAATCAGCCCCTTTCTTACCGATTTTTATTATACGTGAGTTGAAATGAAGGTTAATAACGTAAAAGGTTTCAGACTTTTGAATATGTATGAAAAATTAAATCGTGGCGATATCGTTAATAAAAAGCAGTTTGCAAGTGAATTTTGAATAAGCGAAAAGTATGTTCAGAGAGATATTGATGACTTTCGTGCATATCTGTCTGAATCATATGAAAACGGTGATAATATAACAATCGAATATGATTATGTTCAATGCGGTTACAGACTGATAAAGCAGGAGAGAGAATTTTTAACCAATGAAGAAATATTTGCTGTTACAAAAGTTCTTTTGGAAAGCAGAGGTTTTAATAAGCAGGAATTAAACAGCCTTATTGATAAACTAATGCTTCAGGCAACCCCATCTGCAAGGGTGAATATTAAGAAACTGATATTAAACGAAAGATTTCACTATATTCCA
>CAJLFL010000106.1 GCA_905205855.1 uncultured Eubacteriales bacterium
CATTTTTATGCCCCTTTAAATAATTTTATTACTACCATAAAACATCATTATATATAATAAAAAAGACTTGCGTATAGGCTGCACAAAAAATACAGCCATACGAAAGTCTTGTCACCGCTTGGGTGCAATTTGCCGGGCAGTGCCTGCTACGCAGGTCTATGCCGTGCTGTCGACAAAATGCTTTAAACTACTCCCTTTTGTATGTTATATTGATTTTACACTATTTATATAATCTTGTCAAGCTTTTTTGACAATTTCAGGCTTTTAAATCCAAAACAGAGTCAAGAATCATATCCGAGTTGTTATCCTCATAATATTTACGTCCGTCCTCACCGGATATTCCGGTAAGAACCGCTGCAAACTTAAATCCGCCTGCCTGAGCCGACATCATATCGCTCGGTGCATCACCGACAACAAGGCATCTTTCTGTCATCTGCGGCGTAACAGCTCCGCCGCACAGTTCAGCATTTGAATATTTATCTCCGAATGCCGCCTTTAAAAACACATACGGGTGCGGCTTTGCCAGCGGAGTGTCAGGGTTAAGCTCCTTCTCCGCTTCTGCCACTTGGTCATACGAGCAAAACAATTCCGAATCGAAATAATCATACAAGCCCCACATTTTAAGCGGAAATATTATTTCATCTGCCGGTCTGCCCGTACCTATACCAAGACGGAAACCGTTGTTTTTAAGCGCTCCGAGTGTATCTTTTATCTTTTCAAGCGGCAAAAGAGGTTTTTCTCTTTCTTTAACACCGGGTATTTCACCGTCACCGTGAAACCACAGTTGAAAAACATCTATAAGCTGCTTCCACAGCTTTCCTTCAGCGCGCTTGAAATCACCCGGCTCAGCCTTTACCGCCGTTGCTATAAGTCCCTCAACGCCGGTATAAAGTTCAGGAGCTTCTATTTTTATATTTTCTATGAACATGCAAACAGCATCGAAATGAGATTGTTCAAATGTTGTAACTTCCGGATCAAGATACTTTGCAACACAAAACACAACATATGCCAAATCCCAGTTTGTATTGACGCCAAGCTTTTTTACGGCGCGAACTGTTTTTCCTCCGCAGAAAACAGTATCATATATCATTTCAAGATTATCGTGACACCATTTTCTGTCTATATTGCCCACTCCGTAATATTTATGGCTGTATAATAACTCATAAACCGTAAGTGCGGCTGCCTCCCAATAATCATACTCGCTTGTTATCACGCCATCCATATCAAATACAATTTTATCAATATTATTCCGCTGTAACTTCATAAACTACCTTTCCCGCCACACCGGAGGTCAATCCGAGGCGTTTTTCGTCAACTTCAAGAGCCTGTCCCAAAGCTATACCAAACGCACGGTAAACCGCCTCCCAGATATGGTGTCCGTTTTCTCCTTTTTCTATGTCTATATGCAGCGTACATCTTGCGCCCTGAACAAAACCATCCAAAAAGGTTATAAGCTCCTCTGAAGGCATCCCCTCAACACTCTCTGCATACTCAATATTACTTTTAAAATCAAGCAGCGCTCTGTCCTCAAATGAGATTGCCGCAGCTGCTTTTGCCTCGTCAATTATTCCGACAGAGGCTCCGTATCCGCTTGGGCAGTTTACCCGTACAAATTCACCGACAGCACGTCCCAGAGTCATAGAAACATCCTCGCATACAAGATGAATAAGTTCAAATTCATCAAACGACATTTCTATATCAATATTCAGCGCAGCTCTCCATGCTATATGCTCTAACATATGATTCAGGAAAGCTAATGGTGTACGGATTTTTTTGCGATAGTCCGGTTTAAGCTCACCCTTTTCTATTACGACCTTAACAAACGACTCGGTAGTTTTACGCAGAGCGGTCACTTTGTTCTTCATATTATTTTCTCTCCTTAACCGCAAGACCGTGAGCATCAAACCCCTCTACCGTTGCCATGCGGTATGCATATTCTCTTACTCTCTCAAAGCCCTCTTTTGAAGCATATCCCACAGAAGAACGCTTTAAAAAGTCAAACACGGACACACTTGAATATGTCTTTGCAAACTGTCCCGTAGGCAGAATCGCATTCGGTCCGAGTACAAAGTTACAAAGCGTAACCGGTGTGTAATCACCGAGAAGTATTTCACCGGCGTTCTTTATCTTGGGCAAAACATCAAATGGTTTTTCAGTCATAACCTCCATATGCTCCGGCGCATACTCATTGACAAAAGCTATACTTTCGTCAAGATTTTCAGTAATTATCGCACCGCCGTATGTATTGTGATTTATCATTACAAACTCGCGGCGTTTAGGGGAAAGCTTTTCCAGCTGACGTTCTACTATCTTTGCCGCCTTTTCTACCAATTCCGCACTGTGTGTAACCAAAAGTGCAGCGGAATCCGGGCCGTGCTCCGCCTCAATCATCCAGTCAAGAGCAACCTTTTCAGGGTCGGCTTTTTCATCAGCAAGAACAATACATTCGCTTGGTCCTGCCGGCAATCCTGCATCAATATAATTTGCAAGAACTCTCTTTGCCGCAGTAGCATATGCATTTCCGGGACCTATTATTTTATGGCATTTAGGAATTGTTTCTGTTCCGAAAGCGGCAGACGCAACCGCCTGAATACCGCCAACCTTGTATATCTCCGTAATACCTATTATTTTTGCTGCCGCAAGTATTGCGTCATCTACATTGCCCATTTCATTCGGCGGAGTGACAACAACTATTTTTTTAACACCGGCAACAACAGCCGGGATACCCAGCATCAGCAGCACTGACGGAAAGCTTCCCTTGCCCCGCGGCACATACAGACACACATCAACGATAGGCGTAGTTTTTTCTCCTACCATCAGTCCCTTATCTACCTCGGTAAACCACATTTCCTCCGGCAGCTGCTTTTCGTGAAAATCATGAATATTCTTTGCTGCATATTCGATTGCTTCGCGCGTTTTGTCATCCAGTCTTTTATAACCTTCCTCTATTTCCTCAGCTTTAACCTTTATCGCATCCTTGCTGAGTTTAACGCGGTCAAACTTCTCGGTATATTCCAAAACAGCTTCGTCCCCGCGCCGGCGAATATCGTCAGAAACTTCTCTTGCAAGCTTCATATGCTCTGATATATCAATTTCGGCACGTTTCATTATAAAATTCTTCTTTTCCTCTGACATTTCAGACAGCTTATAAATATTCATAATTTTATCTCTCCTTTTAATTCAGCTATGTTATGATATATACTTATCAATGGTGGAAAAGACGTATTCCTGTAAATGCCATTGCCATACCAAATTTATTGCATGTATCTATAACATTGTCATCTCTTATGCTTCCGCCGGGCTGAGCAATAACAGTAACGCCCGACTTATGCGCTCTTTCTATATTATCTCCGAACGGGAAAAACGCATCAGAGCCTAAAGCAACATCTGTATTCTTTTTAAGCCATTCTTTTTGTTCATACTTTGTAAACACAGGCGGCTTTACCTTAAATGTTTTTTCCCACACACCATCAGCAAGAACGTCCATATACTCGTCAGAGATATATACATCAATCGCATTATCTCTGTCCGCGCGTCTGATGCCGTCAACAAATTCAAGAGCCAGCACCTGCGGAGCCTGTCTGAGCCACCAAATATCCGCTTTATTTCCGGCAAGACGCGTACAATGAATTCTGGACTGCTGTCCGGCTCCGATTCCGATAGCCTGTCCGTCCTTTACATAGCACACACTGTTTGACTGTGTATATTTAAGAGTGATGAGCGAAATCAGCAAATCACGCTTTTGTCCGTCTGACATTGCTTTATTTTCCGTTACTATGTTATCAAGCAAAGCATTATTTATCTCAAGCTCGTTTCTGCCCTGCTCAAATGTTATACCGAAAACCTGCTTGTGTTCAATCGGGTTCGGTTTATATTCCGGATCAATCTGAATTATGTTATAACTTCCCTTTCTTTTACCCTTTAATATTTCCAAAGCTTCACTGTCGTATCCCGGAGCAATAACGCCGTCCGACACTTCTTTTGCTATAAGCTGTGCCGTCGTCTTATCGCATACATCCGAAAGTGCAATAAAATCGCCGAAGGAGGACATTCTGTCTGCCCCTCTTGCACGCGCATAGGCATTGGCAAGCGGCGTCATCTCTATTGAGTCATCCACAAAATATATCTTCTTCAGCGTATCCGAAAGCGGCAGTCCAACTGCTGCGCCCGCCGGCGAAACATGTTTAAACGAGGCTGCGGCAGGCAGACCTGTTGCGGCTTTAAGCTCACACACAAGCTGCCATCCGTTAAATGCATCAAGTAGATTTATATATCCCGGTCTTCCGCACAGAACCGTAAACGGAAGCTCCCCCTCCTCAGCAAACACCTTTGCAGGTTTTTGATTGGGATTACATCCGTATTTAAGCTCCATTTCTTTCATCTTGTCATCTCCTATACGTTTTTGTTTATTATCCTTGAATCTGTTTTACCGCTTTTTATATCTATATATCTTACAAACAATGATACTTTATTACCATCATTAAGATTTTGCCAAAGCATACCGGCAAATTCCTCAGCACTGTTCGGAACAACTATCTGTTTAGGCTCACCCTCAAAGCTTGGCAGTGGGTTTCCGTCATGCATATATGTATGAATAAAGTGTCCCTGTCCCGGAATCGGATTGTTATAGCTGAATGTATAACGTCTGCAGGAAACTGGATCTCCGTCCGCGCTTTTTAATATTGACAAGGCATAATTAAAACCCTCATCAATTCTGTGAACAATTCCGGAAATTCTCGGTGTATAGTTCGGTGCATCAGGCTCAAACTCACGCGTACGCAGTGCCTGTTCAAATGTCATCTGCTTATCCATAAGCTCATAAATTGTATCGGTCTGATCACCGTTTGTCACTATCGTTTTATTTCCCAGAACACGTACCGGTGCATAGATAATCAAAGACGGATTCTCCAACTTGGCAGGATCAAACGCCTGTGTGCGTATTCCGTTTCCGTCTTCAACAAATACACGATTGCGGCTGTTTTCGCTTCTGCCCATTATAAAATAAGCTATTACTGCAGAATTACCATCAGCAGAATTGCCGATTATGATACCCCGACCGGGATATTCATTTTCTCTAAGTTCCTTGCATATATCAATAGTTTTCATTTTAATGCTCTCCTCAGTATTACTTTACTTCTCCGCTGCACACCAGTTCAACCGCTATTGGAAGAATATTCCATTCCGCCTCCTCCATTACGCGTTTTTGCAGACTTTCAGGTGTGTCATCCGGCTGTATATATACTGCTTTTTGCAGAATAATGCGTCCGCCGTCCGTAACCTCATTTACAAAGTGCACCGTTGCTCCGGTCACCTTTACTCCATAATCAAGCGCCGCCTTATGTACCTTTAAACCGTAAAAACCATCTCCGCAAAATGACGGAATCAGTGACGGATGTACGTTAATTATTTTATCACTGTACTCAGACAAAAATCTTTCGCCGAGTATTGACAAAAAACCCGCAAGTACAACAACGTCTACACCCATTTTCTTCATATAATCACAAAGCGCACTGTCAAAATCCACTTTGTCCGTATATGCTTTTCTATCTATAAGTCTATTATCAATTCCGGCTTTTTCTGCTCTTTCAAGTGCATACGCTCCCGGTCGGTCTGAAACCACCGTTACAATTTTTCCGCTTTTTATTATTCCTTCGGTCTGGGCATCAATCAACGCCTGCAGATTAGTTCCGCCTCCCGATACAAGAACGCCTATATTCAGCATATATCCACGCCCTTTTCTCCGCTTACTATCTCGCCTATTACAGCGGCATCCTCTCCGCAGTCTTTAAGCGCCTCAAGCGCCTTGTCCGCCTGAGTCTTAGGTACTGCAAGCATAAGACCTATTCCCATGTTATATGTATTATACATATCTCTTTCGGAAATATCTCCGAGTTTTTGTATCATGTCAAATACAGGCAGTCTTTCAAAGCTGTTTTTATCAATTTTCGCTCTTGAACCTGCTTTAAGCATACGCGGAACATTCTCTATAAATCCGCCGCCCGTTATATGCGAAACCGCTCTTACATCAGCCTTTTCTATCGCTGCAAGCAACGGCTTTACATAAATCTTTGTCGGCGTAAGCAATGCCTCGCCTATTGTCATTCCAAGCTCATCGCTGTATTTATTCATACGTTCTGCACAATCCGCGCTGTCATCTATCCTAAACACCTTGCGTACCAGAGAATATCCGTTGGAGTGTATACCCGAGGATTTAATGCCTATAATAGCATCACCGGCTTCAAGCTTAGAACCGTCAATTATTTTATCCTTGTCAACTATTCCGACAGAAAATCCGGCAAGGTCATACTCATCCGGAGCATAAAATCCAGGCATTTCGGCAGTTTCGCCGCCAATTAACGCGCATCCTGCCTTGACGCAGCCGTCCGCTACACCCTTAACTATATCCGCTACACGCTCCGGCAGATTTTTACCTACAGCTATGTAGTCCAAAAAGAACAGCGGTTTTGCGCCGCCGCAGGCAATATCATTGACGCACATTGCCACACAATCCTGTCCGACAGTATCGTGCTT
>CAJLFL010000107.1 GCA_905205855.1 uncultured Eubacteriales bacterium
TTATACAGTTGAGGTAAATATAAGCGAAGCTGCATATAAATCCGGCAGCAATCAAGCAGGATTTCCGGCAAGCGTTGTAAAAGCCGAGTCACCCGACAAGCTGACTGCTGTATGGACTCTTAATGTCAAATCGGGTTCGGACAATTCTGATTTGTTCAGTATAGGCAGCAATGATTTACCGATAACAACCGTTGTAACGACAAAGGGGCAAAAAGACGGATATTTTTCTTTAAAAATCCGTAAAAACAATGAGGGTATTTATTGTGTACCGGTGACCGAAACCGCATTTGCAATGAATGAAAATCATGAAATATCATACATATTCCGTAAATCAAATTCCGGAGGAATATGTGAATTATATGCGGATAACAGATTTATCACTGTGATTTACTGTACCGAAGCAGAGATACAGAGCATTGGTTCGGCAGAGGAGGGCAGTGTATTCTATACTGAAGATACAGACGGTGCGGAGTATTCCGCAGATATTACCGGCTTTAATGAAAGCATTGTGCGGTCCAGACCGGAGCTTTATGCAGAGAAGCTTCCCGGAGGAAAGAACGCAGCCTATACCTTCACAGGTGATGATGGTTTTGTAAATTCCGCCAAATGGTATTATAACACATTTAAAGAACTGGGAATCAGAGGTTCGCTGGCCCTTAACAGCTCCAAAACCGATGCTGAGAGTTTAAGACCATATGTTTCGGATGGAATTTTGGATATTGGAAATCACGGTAAAACACATAAGATTTTGACAGGACTGGATGACGCGGTGTTGGAGGATGAGGTTTCAAACGCTCAGAAGGAGCTGCGCGAAATGTTTGAGGGCAGCAGTGTGCTGACCATGTATTTGCCGAATAATCAGCGTAATGACAAGGTTATGGAAAAGCTTAAAGAAACTCATTATGCAGTACGCTGCACAGGTTCTAATCAGTCAAACTCTCTTTACCTTGGAAGAAACGGTCTGTATAATACGTCATTTTATTCCGTGCTGTCAGCAACGGACACTAATGCGGGTACTGATTATGCACGTCTTAAATGGAGATTTGATGATGCACGTTCAAAAGGAAGATGGATAGTTGAAATGTGGCATGAGGTTTCCGGAGATGATGTGGACGGTACTCCGAATTTAAAAGCGCCGTATGTTTACGATTCAGCCGAGGCGAAAAAGTATTTTACTTATGTGGCGTCACATTCTGACGAGGTATACTGCGGCGGATATGAAACCCTGGTAAAGTATATTTTAGAGCGTGATTATCTTCGTGTAAAGCAGTTATCTTTTACAGGTGATAAAATTACATATTCTGCTGAGTATGATAAATCAATGCTGATAAAGGACACGGATGCGGCATACTTTAATATGCCCTTAACCTTAAATACCGTTGTGCCGGATAACTGGGTAAAGGCTTCGGTAACGCAGAACGGAAAAGAAACAATATGTCAGGTATACAAGGAGCAGTCCGCTGTTTTGGGCGCAAAAGAAAGGAACTATATTTTGTTTGATGCTATTCCAAATGGCAGCGAAATTACGATTAAATCCGTACCGGAGGATTATGTGGTTTTAGGCGATGAGGCTGAAATTACAGCCGCTAAAGTGCAAATTGGTGGAAATACCTATAGCGCAACAATTAACACAGAGCAGCATATTATTACATTTGCTGTTCCGTATGCAGGATTAAAGAGTGAGCTGACCGATGCGGCAAGCGGCAAGAAATCTCCGGCGATAATGCCTGATATGTCTGCCGTGCAAATCAGCTTGACAGCCAAAGGAAAACTGACCGTCGATGGAAAAGGTGTAAGCAATAGCTTTGTCGCAGATGCGGACAGTCTGAAAGAGATTAGCGCCGAGGCAAAGGATAAGAAGATTTCTTATCAGGTAAGGTTTATACCTATGCTGATTGCCGGAAGATATAACTGTAACGGTGCGGAATTAACGTCAACTACCGAAGCACAGGCGAGCAGGAGAGGTGTGCCGAAATCACTTTCAAACGGTAATGCATCCAGCGGAAATTTCGGCGACGGGCTATGGCGCATCAATCAAAGCGGTATGGCATACAATGATGACGGAGCTGTTGATGATACAAATACTTACGCCTCGCTCAGCATAGCGGCGCGGGCGGATGATACAAATAATCAATATATACGGCTTAACAAGTACAAAAGCACAAGAGGTACAAACGCTAAGGTATGGCTGTACCGTCAGAGTAATTACGGCAATAATTCAAACGCTGTACGCACCAAGCTGAAGTTTAATCTGTTCAGCTTTACAAAGAATAATTCAGGCATGCTTTATTTGTGGTCGTCTGATGCGGATCAGATTGTATTATCATCACAAGGTATGGCGGATAATAAATTTAAGCTGTGTCATCGCGGTACAAATACAGATGCTATGACAGATT
Source organism: uncultured Eubacteriales bacterium (assembly GCA_905205855.1). Taxonomy (GTDB): domain Bacteria; phylum Bacillota; class Clostridia; order Monoglobales; family Monoglobaceae; genus Ructibacterium. The sequence continues at coordinate 2,397 of CAJLFL010000107.1, forward strand.
TTTCAAACTCGCCTGTGCTTGAAACAAATGCATGGTATACATTGATTACGGAGTTTTATTGTTCGGAGGAATCGGAAAACGGTTATTACATGGATGTATTCCTTCAAAAGGAAAACGAGGATATAGAATATCTCGGAAGAATCAGTAACCAAAAATCATGCCCGACCGGAGTAATCGCTTATCCTAAAAATGAATTTATGCTGCAAGCGTGGTCTGATGCGATTTTTGATATAGGCATTGATGATTATGAAGTAATGACTGTTGAAAGCAATGAAAAATATGATACGACTGTTCATCTGCTTGGAGATTCCATCTGCCGGTATTATGATACCGAAAAGCTGGCGCCGCAGCAGGGATGGGGACCTTATATGCGGTCGATGCTTGACGAGCACGTGCGTGTGCTTAACTATTCTGTCGGAGGATATAACACAAATATCTATCTTAACGGGGCAAAACGCTCAAATCTGACTTCGCCGCCGATAATACCAAGCCTGTGCCGTACGCTTAATAAAGGTGATTATGTTGTCGTTGCGTTAGGGTGGAATGAAGCAAATACAGTTGATGGAAGCTGGAACACCGAAAGCTTTAAGAGCAATCTAAAAAGAATTGCAGATGCGTGTAAGGAAAAGGAGGCTGAGGTTATATTTATAACCTCTACGCCAAATCTTAAATCCGACTACAGCGGATTGGCAAATTCGTGTCTGACGGGCTTAGGTCATTCAACGGAGGGCGGAGAACGTGAGTATGTTTATCCGGTAACCGATATGAAGAATTTTGCATCGGAAAACGGATATGTATGTCTTGACTTAAATACAGCGATGTATGAAAGACTTGTAAATATGTCGTCTGATGAGTATAAAGAAATTTTTACAGGAACATCCTCCGTAACGCCGAACAATTCTATCAACAAAGATTATCTGCATATAACCGAAAAGGGAGCAGAGCTTGCCGGAGAACTGATAAAAACGCTTTTAAAGGAAAGCACATCTCCGCTTAAAGAGTATTTAAAAGAGGGTTGAGAAATGAATGAAAATCTTTATTTAGGCATAGAGCTTGGTTCTACTCGAATTAAGGCTGTGCTTATAGATTCAAACCACGATATTGTCGCCTCCGGAAATTTTACATGGGAAAGCCGGCTGGAAAACGGATACTGGACGTATTCTTTGGATGAGGTATGGGAAGGACTGCGTAAAGCATACGAGAATCTTATTCTTGATTTTGGAGAGAGCATTTCATCACTGTCCGGAATAGGAATTTCAGCTATGATGCACGGATATCTGCCGTTTAATGCAAAAGGAGAATTACTTACTCCGTTTCGTACATGGAGAAATACAACAGCCGGAAAGGCGGCGCGTATTCTTACTGAAAAGCTTCAGTTTATGATACCTGAAAGATGGAGTGCTGCACACCTGTATCAGGCTATTATTGACCATGAAGAACATGTTGATGAAATTGCTTTTTTAACAACCTTGTCGGGATATGTCCATTATAAATTAACCGGCAGAAAGGTTTTAGGTGTGGGTGATGCAGCCGGAATGTTTCCGGTAGACGGAAAAAAGTATAATAAGGCTGCATTAGAGAGGTTTCGGGAGCTGATAAAAGATGAGAACATAAAATGGGATATAGAGAAAATTCTTCCCGAAATATGTATGGCAGGCGAAATGGCGGGAAAATTAACCGATGACGGAGCGAGATTGCTTGATCCGAGCGGTACACTCAAAAGTGAAATTCCGTTTTGTCCGCCTGAGGGGGATGCCGGAACAGGAATGGTTGCAACCTGCAGTGTTTCCGAACGCACAGGTAATGTTTCGGCAGGGACATCGGTGTTTGCGATGGTTGTTCTGGAAAAACCATTAACCAGGATTTATCCGGAAATTGATATTGTCGCTACGCCGGACGGAAAGCCTGTTGCAATGGTTCATTGCAACAACTGTACCTCAGATACCGATGCTTGGATAAGGCTGTTTAATGATGTTCTTAAATTATTCGGAACATATATTCCTACAGCGGAGCTGTACACAAAGCTTTATCAGGTGTCAGAGGACGCAGATGATGATTGCGGCGGACTTCTTTCGTACAACTATTATTCAGGCGAACCTATAACCAAAACTGTTGAGGGCAGACCGTTGTTTGTAAGGCTTCCGGACGGAAAAATGAGTATTTCAAATTTTATGCAGAGTCTGCTGTATTCATCTGTTGCAGCGTTAAAAATCGGTATGGATATTCTTTATGAAAAAGAAAACATCCGTTTAGACAGAATTTCAGGACACGGCGGATTCTTCAAAACCGATAAAATAGGACAAAGTATTATGGCGTCCGCCCTGCGTACACCCGTAAGTGTTTTATCATCTGCAGGCGAGGGCGGCGCATGGGGAATAGCGGTTCTTTGTGCATATGCTTTCCGGCGTGAATCCTCCGAAACACTGTCTGAATACTTGCAAAACAAGGTGTTTAAGCATAAAGAGGCATCCGTGTTTTATCCGAATGATGATAATATTAACCGTTTTGATAAGTATATCAAACGCTATAAAAATGGTATAAAAATAGAGCTTTCCGCTGCAGAAAATTTAGCAGCCGAATAAAAAATACTTTGTAAAACAAAGGCTGTTTAAAAAGTCAAATAACTTTCTAAACAGCCCCATTTTTTATTCTATTTAAAGTTTTTAAGGTAATCATCAAAGTCGACCACTATGTTTTCTGCTCTGGATTTTTCGGCGGCAAATACCATTATATGATTTATTGCAGCTTGTCTGATTGAAGGAATTGAGTCACCCTCATAACAATCGCATACATAGTCATAGAATGCGCTGACAATGCCCTCGTCGCCTCCGCCGTGTCCGCCACTTATGCCGTCCATTCCGTCTGAATCAATTTCTTCGGTCGTTTTGCTCTCAAGGTCCTATACTCTTATGGAAGACTGTCCGTCTAAGGCTGCGTGAATTTCTCCATTTGTACCCATTATATGAACAAATCTGCCGCCTTTTGTAAATGCGTTCATTGTGAATGTAACGGTTATATCATCCTCGAACAGCATATTGACAGTTTGATGGTCTACAACATCATTATCACACTTATACACGCATTTGCCGTACTGAGTATTGGCAATCGCTTCTTCCAAATCAGCGTCAGTCGGTTCGGGGCAGCGCGATGCGGCACTTCTGAACCAGGAGGAATACTCGTGTTCGCCAAGATATAAAAGTTTTGCGTTATAAGGGCAGGTGTTTTCTATCGGACAGCCTTGTATGCAGTAATCCGGCGCACCGGCTGGGGCGTTTTTTTCAGTAAAGTATGAAAGTGTACCAAATGACTGAACCTTTTTAAGCTGTTTGTCAAGCAGCCACTGCAAAAGATCCGTGTCGTGACATGATTTTTGCAAAAGCATACATGAGCTTCGTTCGGCATTTCCCCAGTTGCCGCGTACAAAGCTATGGCTTTGATGGACATTTCCGACACATTCTTCATGATTTATTGACATTACGTCTCCGATTCTTCCGCTTTTAATAAGATGCTTGATACCCATAAACAAGGTTGAATATCTCAAAACAGTGCAGATAACAACCTTTACACCTGCAGCCTCAGCCCTGTCGGCTATGCCCATACACTCGGAGGCTATGTTTGAAATCGGCTTTTCAAGCAAGAGATCATATTTCAAATCAATAGCTTTTACGGCCGGTGCGTAATGATCCTGATCCATTGTTGCAATTATAGCAGCGTCAGCTATTTTGCCAAGCTCAAGTAATGGCTTCCAATCGGTAAAGCACATATTGTCCGGAATATTGTGTTTCTTTTTTACATACTCGCGACGTTTATCCAGCGGCTCTGCAACAGCAACAACTTCGTATTTATCAGGATGATTTGCCATTATATCTGTATAACCGATTCCGCGTCCGCCTGCACCTATTAAAATAACCTTTAACTTTTTCATGATAATCTCCTTTACAAATCATGTGATTTATGATATAAGTATAGTTGAGTTTATTTTATATGTAAATATGTAATCGGATATAAAATATATAAGATTGGAGCTGGATATATGAATAACAGAAGGTTTTTTTCAGCCGAAAAAGCCATAAGTGTGGATTCAATATGCACCTTGTTTAAATCGGA
>CAJLFL010000108.1 GCA_905205855.1 uncultured Eubacteriales bacterium
GCCTCTACCGCATGTACCTTCACGCCCGGCACCAATTTATGATAACCACAAAGAATTAAACTTGCAAAAGCATTAGGCGTAAAATCCACAGGGAAAAATATGTATATTTTGGACGAGCCAACCTCGGGGTTGAATTCAACCGATATTGATAAATTCTGTAATATTCTGTTTGAATTACAATCACATGGTGAAACTATTCTTGTTGTTGATCATAATATTGAGTTTATATCCAAAATTGCTGACTATATGATTGATTTCGGAACAACAGCAGGTCACTTTGGTGGAAAAATTGTAGCGCAAGGGAATCCCCAAGAAGTATATTATAATAGCAATTCATCTTGGAATCAACCAGTATAGTTGTGATCAGCAATCCTACGCAAATAACGCACAAGTAACAAAAAATAGAGAAAACCCCGTAAAATAGGGCTTTTGGGGAAGCTGAAAATTCTCAAAGAGATAATTATTTTATCAAAGAAACGGCTTGTTTACAAGGTTTTCGCCTTGTGGCAAGCCTTTTTTGATGTCCGTTTGATGTCCGAACGGCAAAAAATAAGAAAAAGCGGCTGAGGAATTTTCCTTAACCGTCTTTTCTTTAGCATATATAAATTTTATGAGGTAACTAAATATTTAACCAGTTCGGGCAAAATACCTTGATTAGATGTGTCACCGATAAAGGATATATCTGTTATCCTCGGAGCGGAGTTTTTATCTATGCAGTAGTTTATAACATCTAACAGCCTTTTCCGCTCCGTTCTGCAGTCTGTATATGTAACAACCGCCCAAACATCACTATATAATTGTTTTTCAAGCTCTGAGAGCCTGTTTTTATATCTTTAGCCATAGTATCACCACCTTATCTTATAAGTGCATTATAAATTGTATTCATAGTAACACAACCGCTTTCAACATATTCTATCTTATCTTTGTTATTTGTAAGATATTTTATAACGGATAAGCAGTCAATTTGAAGTTCTGTGCCGTCTTTGAGGTAAACCATTACTTTTGGTATATCATTAGCCTTTATGCGTTCCTCAACATCTTTGAGCCGTTTTTTAATGTTATTCATCATTACCGCTCTCCTCATAGTCAGCAGATACAAACATATCCTTTACCTGCTCACCATATTCGGGATAGGCTTCCTCGGTTAATACTTTGTGAGCTGCAAAAGATTTTGTGTCCTTTGCTGACAGAGCGGTAACAGCCATATCAACATAACCCTCAAGCGGAGCACGATACTCGATTATTATTGCTACGCATTTGTAGTATAATCACAAATATATAATACTTCTTTTGTATAAGTTTTTATTGACATATTAAATTAATTGTGATAATATTTTTTAAAAAGTAACTATATAGTTAATTTTATAAAACAGAGGTGCAGCATATGGTAAAAATAGGTATATTGGGTACGGACGGCGGTATGCAGTCCGGCCATACAAAAGCAGTATGCAATATTTTTAAAGAACACGGCAAGGAATGGGAAACGCAAATCGTCAGCATATTTGGCGACAATGCGGGCGAAACCGCTGCTCTTGCAGCAGAATACAGCATAGACGTGCCAAAGCGGTATGAGGATATGACAGAAGCCGTTGATGCGGTTATGATTATGCCGAGGGACGGCAGCAAGCACTTAAAATACGCTTTGCCGTTTATAGAAAAGGGGATGCCGCTGTTTATGGATAAGCCCTTTACTTCCTCTGCAGAGGATGCGGCTGCTGTTGCGGCTGCCGCAAAAAAGAGCGGAGCGCCGATATGCGGCGGCAGCTACGTCAAATACACTGATGCTGTTTCGGAACTTAAAGAGCTTGCACAGAGCGGCGATAACATCCTGTCCGGGTACATTGCGTTTCCTACACAGATGAACAGCGCGTATGGGTTTCATTTTTATACACATCATGCTATAGAGGTCATGCTTACTATATTCGGGAACGATATAAAGGATATAAGAGCAGCGGTAACGGATGACAAGCTTACTGTGATAGCAAAGTATGCCGGTTTTCCCGTTATATTGAACTATGCAACCACCTATACAGGTCTGAGCGCCGGAATATATCTTGAAAACAGCGGAGAAATTATGCGGAAAATTGACCTTTCAGGTAAGGAAGCGTATCAGTGTAAACGTTTTGTAGAAATGGTAAAAAGCCGCCGCAGTGATGACCTGCAGCACTTTATTGATACGGTCAATATCAGCTGTGCCATTGAGAAAGAGATTATCGAAGGGAGAGTTTAGATTTGGCTTTAAGTGAGAGTGAAGAAAGACTGTTAAAAGCAATAGATGATTCTGACGATAAAATCAGCGCGTTTGCCGAAAAGGTATACAACAATCCGGAACTTGGCTATAAGGAATACAAAACTGCCGCTGCTGTCAAGGAGGAGTTTGACAGTCTTGGAATAAAGTATTGTGACGGCGGCGCTGTAACCTCCGTAAAAGGCAGTATTGGCAGCGGAGATTTCAGACTATGCATAATCGGCGAGATGGACGCGGTTAAAAACAGCGAGCATCCCGGCGCAGACATAAAGACGGGCGCGGCGCATGCCTGCGGTCATCACGGACAGCTTGCAGCAATGATGGGTGCAGCTTATGGACTGATAAACAGCAGAATTTTGCCTGAACTTGACGGCGTAATAGATTTTTTTGCCGTACCGGCAGAGGAATACATAGATCTTGACTATCGCAGAGAGCTGCGGAAAGCCGGAAAAATCAAATGTTTAAGCGGAAAGCAGCAGCTGCTCTGTGAGGGTGCATTTGACAATACCGACGCCGCAATTATGGTACACGCACAGCCGGATATGCCGAAAGCCGGTATTTGTCTGCACGGCAAAAATCTCGGCTTTGTCGAAAAACAGATTACCTTCCGCGGTGTTGCCTCTCATGCAAGTGAGCCGTATAACGGCGTAAACGCCTTAAACGCAGCTGCTCTGGCAATACTCGGCATACACGCCAATCGTGAACACTTCCGGGAGGAGGACAAAATTCGTATTCATCCGATAATAACTAAAGGCGGTGATGCGGTAAACATTGTCCCGGCGGAGGTTTGTATGGACAGCTATGTGCGCGGCGCAAGCCTTGAGGCAATTAAAAATGCCTCTGCTGACACCGATAGGGCAATAAACGGCGGAGCAATGATGGTCGGCGCATCGGCTGAGATTATAACCTCGCCCGGATACCTGCCGCTGAAGCAGGATTTTGATTTGGGAGAGCTTGTACGTGCAGCCGCGGAGGAAATCCTGCCGGCGGACAGAATTTTTGAGGGAATAGATGTTGTCGGCTCGACCGACATTGGTGATTTAAGCCATCTGATTCCGTGCGTTCAGCCGACTGTAGGAGGCTATTGCGGCGCATTGCACAGCAACGAGCTGCATGCTGCCGCTGCATATGATGCGTATATTGTTCCGGCAAAAATATTGGCTCTTACAGCTGTGCGTCTGCTTAAAAACAACGCTGCTGAGGGCAGAAAAATAAAGCAAAGCTTTAAACCGTCAATGAATAAAAAAGAATATATAGATTATTTGGAAAATATTTAGCCGAAAGAGGGGTATAAAAAATGTGGACTGAAGAAAAACTGGATAAGCTTTTATCCGAACCGTCAGCCGCCTTGATTGAGGATATAAAAAAAATCAAGGGCGACATAATGGTGCTCGGCGCGGGCGGAAAAATGGGACCTACGCTGTGTGTACTGTGTAAAAATGCAATAAAAAAGGCAGGAATCGACAAGCGCGTTATTGCTGTTTCAAGATTCAGCGATCCGATAGCGACCGAGCTGCTTAAATCACAGGGAGTGGAGATAATTCCATGTGACCTTTTGGACAAGGAAAAACTTTATGCTTTGCCGGAGGTCGAAAACATAATATACATGGCAGGCAGAAAGTTCGGAACGGACGGCGAGGAATGGAAGACATGGGCAATGAACGCCACACTTCCGGCATTTGTTGCCGATAAGTTTAAAAAATCGAACATAGTTGTGTTCTCATCCGGAAATATTTATCCGATAGTTCCGCTTTCCTCCGGAGGCTGTGTTGAAACAGACCGTCCCGGCCCGGTAGGCGAATATACAATGAGCTGCCTCGCACGTGAACGTGCATTTGAATACGCAGCCAATACCTACGGTACAAAAATATTTATTTACAGGCTTAACTTTGCGGTTGATTTGCGGTACGGCGTACTTTATGACATGGCAAACAATATCATAAACGGCAAACCGATTAGTCTTACCACTCCCTGCCTTAACGCCATCTGGCAGGGCAGCGCAAACGAGATTGCAATACGCGGTTTGCTGCACACGGCAAGCCCTGTGTGCAAAATGAATGTTACCGGCCCGGAAACAGTTTCAATTCGCAAAGCGGCTTCGGAGCTTGGACAATACCTGGGCAAAGAGCCTGTTTTTGAAGGCGAGGAGGGCAACGACGCATACCTCAATGATGCAAGCGCCGCAATGGAGATATTCGGTTATCCTCAGGTTTCGATAAAGACTCTTATACGCTGGCAGGCAGAATGGCTTTTGGACGGAGGCAGAGGACTCGGAAAACCCACTCATTTTGAAGAAAGAAAGGGGAGCTATTGATATGACAGACAGACACGAAGCAGCGCTGAAAATACTTAAAGAGGGAACAGTTATACCGGCAACGCCGCTTGCCCTGGACGAAAACCGCAGATTTGATGAGCACGGTCAGCGCGTTTTGATGCGTTATTATTTAGACAGCGGTGCAGGCGGCATAGCTACCGCAGTGCATACAACGCAGTTTGAAATCCGCAAGCCGGAGGTCAACTTGTTTGAAACCGTACTCGGCGTTGTCGCGGACGAAATATCGGCTTATGAGGAACGAACAGGCAGAGTCGTTGTACGTGTTGCCGGAGTATGCGGCAAAACAGAACAGGCGATAAAAGAGGCAAAGCTTGCAAAAGACTATGGCTATGACGCGGTTCTGCTCAGCCCCGGCGGACTTAACGATATGCCGGAGGATTACATGATAGAGCGTACCAAAGCGGTTGCGGCAATTATGCCGGTAATCGGATTTTATTTGCAGGAAAAGGTCGGCGGTAGAATTTTCAGTTATGATTACTGGACAAAAATTTGTGCAATCGACAATGTTGTTGCTGTAAAATGCGCTTCGTTTAACCGTTATCAGACACAGGAGGTTGTCCGCGCAGCAGCGTTTTCGCCGCGCAGCAGCGAGATAACACTCTATACCGGTAATGATGATAATATAGTTATAGATTTGCTCACAAAGTACAAATTTACGGCTGCAGACGGCACTCATATCGAAAGAGGTTTTTCCGGCGGATTGCTCGGACACTGGACGCTTTGGACGCATAATGTTGTTGAAATGTTCAAAAGGCTTAAAGAAGCAAAGCAGAAGGACAAAATTGACGCAGAGCTTTTGACTTTGGCAGCACAGGTGACGGATGCAAATTCGGCGTTTTTTGATACTGCTCACAACTTCAAGGGATGTATTCCGGGTGTGCATGAGGTTCTGCGCCGTCAGGGGCTTATGAAGGGCACATGGTGCCTTGATGAAAACGAGGTTCTCTCTTCCGGACAGGCAGAGGAAATAGACAGGGTGTGCAAGGCGTATCCGCAGCTGACGGATGATGATTTTGTAAAAGAAAATCTTGCAAAATGGGATTATTAGAAGAAAACAACAAACAGCGGTGACCATGTGCGGTCACCGCTGTTTGGTTTATAATTATTCTTTATATCCGTCAAAACCGGAATTCGGCTCAGATAGGCGGCGGAATATCATTTTTACAGCTGCAAGAGAAGCTATAAATGTAAGAATATCTGCGACAGCCATAAAATACAGAATCCCTTCAAGACCAAAGAAAATCGGAAGAATCAGGACTAAGCCCACGCCGAAAACGACTTCGCGCAGCATGGAAAGCGCTGTTGAGGCGGCAGCCTTGCCGAGTGCCTGAAGATAAATAAACACTCCCTTGTTAAAGCAGGCAAGAGGTGTGGCGCATAGAAACAGACGTATACAGCGTATTGCGAAGTTTGTATAGTGAATACTCTCATTTTTTGCGCCGAAGATATTTATAAGCTGCTGCGGGAATGCTTCAAATATAACGGTTGCTATAATTCCGACAAAAAATTCTGCCGCTAACAGATATTTAAGAAGCTCGGCAGCCCTGTCGCTGCGTTTAGCGCCTATGTTGTATCCGACAATGGGAATACATCCGGCAGAAAGTCCGATTGCGATTGAAATTATAATCTGAAAGAATTTCATGACAATACCTGTTACGGCGGTCGGAATTTGTGCATATTCCTCCATGCCGAATATGGGATCTAAAGCTCCGTATTTACGGCACATATTTAAGACTGCCGCCATTGACATAACTATTGAAATCTGAGCCAAAAAGCTTGCCGCGCCAAGAGAACAGATTTTTTTGATTACCTTTTTCCGAAGTTTAAAATCAGTTTTTTCACGATAATAGGCCTCAGTATTAAAAAGATAAATAACCGCCATTACCGCAGCTAGTATCTGTCAGAGGACG
>CAJLFL010000109.1 GCA_905205855.1 uncultured Eubacteriales bacterium
GGATTGCCGTGCGTAAATTCAATACTTCCGCCCCAATAGTATGTAAACCCTACCTTGATAAGGCTCAGTGCAACAACAGAACCCCATACCTTTTCGCTTCCGCCGCCAAGCTCTGCGAACGCAAGTTCCATACCGCCGACTATCGGTATGTATTTGGGAAGTCCCAGAGATACATTCAGAACAAACTGCACAAAATCTGCCGTATCATTGCCTGCGGCAGCTGTAATTGTAAATCTGCCGTTCATTATTTGCATAAAGTTTACGCCTGCTGACAAATTCAGATTAAAGTTCGGATACCATCCGACAGCAATTTCTCCGCCGTCTATAAATTTTGCGTCTTTAAGCATTTTCAGACTTAAATCATCAAATGATATTTTAAGCGAACGCAGCGATAATTCAAGGTCGGCTGTTCCTGTCAGTATTTTTGTTATATCAAATTCAACACGCATCAGCAATGTCAAAGGCGGAATACCGTCCTTGCCGTAAATTGTATCATACAGATTATCAAAACCGCCTCCGCCGCCTGTTACCCAGACAACGCCAAGTCCGTCCACATTAAAGCCGGGCTCAAAGCCGCCGATTGCAAAGAAGAGTTTATCCGGAACCGGCGCGCCCGATGGCGAAGCCTTAACCACAAGCAACAGCGACATAGCAAGCGTTGCCATTTCCACCTCCGCATCCACACCGACATTATATCCGCCTATTGTGTTGATGCTTAAATCGCCCTCTATTTTATTCGGCAAAAACTTTACTATCTGCGGCAGTGCAGCATGCGCGCTCATATTTATTCCTATATAGCCGGGGTTTTTCCCGCCGTAAAGCACATCATGTATAGCCGCACCTATCTCTACCCGTTCCGCATCTTTATTCGATGGCTCTATATCTTTTTCCGCAATCTGAGATTTAAACTCTCCGGAATCCTCGTCAAAGGTAAGTCCAAAGGTATATCCGTCATCATTATCATCATATTGCAGCTCTGTTCCCTTTGTTGTCCATCTTGCTCCGGCAGCGGTATTTTGCCTTACTGCCGCCGCTCCGCCCGGTGTCATAAAGCCGAGGTCAAGACTGCCGCCGAACGAAATTATATCGGATTTTGTGTTATCGTCATTCTGAATCTTACCGAGAACGCCGTACTTCATATCAATCAGAAATCCGCCGACAGTGGTCAGAGTATCAAACGCATTATCCCATTTAAGCTCGACAAAATCCTGATTATTGACAAGCTCGCCGTTTTTTTCTACTTCGCCATTCTCACTGTATTCCGGAATAATATACTCTGTACCGCCATTTAAACGGAATGCCGCCGTACCGTTTCGCACCGTTGTATTTGCACCGACAGTTGTTATTTTTCCGTCCATGAGTATCTCAACAGTACCGTCGTCCTTTTTCTCCAGAGTCATATCATCACCATGATAATTAAGAATATAATTGATGTTTACATCCTTATCCTTGCCGGTCAGTCTATAATACCTTTTATTTGCTTTGTCCTGCTGTATATCCCCTCTGAATGACAAAAGCAAATCTTCTTCATTTATACCGGCGTTTTGAAATTCGTTTTCGTCCTTATACGGTATAATCTCATATTTGTTATTCTTAGCGCGCTGAACCGTCACAACTCCGTAATATGCATTATAATATCTTATGTCGCTTGATACCTGCACAACCATTGCATCAGAGGTAAAGTCCTCCGGAACGCCGTCAAGAGCCGGCTCACTTGTGCCGTTTTTCCACACGAAATGCAGTCGGTATCTTCCGGGCTCCATGTAATCCTCTAACATAATGCTTATGCTTTTCGGGCTGCTGCCTTGCTCAAAAATGATATTATCTGTCGGAATTTCATAGCTTATGCCGTTCTCTCCGCGAAGCTCAATTTTATTCAGCAAATCACTTCTGAAAAACTCCATACCGCGGCCGCTGACCGTTATATAGCGTATATCATTGTTATAAATAATGTCCGGCGCAAGTCCTGTCAGTGTAATTGCAGGCAGGCTTGAATCTCTGCCGGGAAGAATAATATGGTTTTCGGTCGAGCCGAGGCAGTAATCCTCTGCATAATAACCAAGCTCGTTTACCTCCTCATCCATATTAAACACCTTTATTACAAATGTCCCCAGCTGAGCGCGCTCCTTTGGCTCAAATTTAAAATCAAAATATGTAACGCGGTTTTCCCCCGATTTAAAGTCGATTATATCAGAATAAACAGGATCCGCATTATTATACTTTATCCAATTACCGCCGTCCGTCTGTCTTTGAGTTTCAAACCCTAATGCATATACGACAACGGCAAGCTGGTTATATTTTTTTGCGTTAAACTGCGGATTGGTAAGGTTTACGTTGATACGCACCACGTTGTCCGTACCGTCAGAGCCTTCGTAAGCACCTTTGAAAGCATCCTTAAATTTCAGCTTTGACGGCGCGGTTGTGTTGATTATTATATCGTTGTCCTTATTCTTCAGATTTGCCGTTACGCCATAGTATGTCGAAAATGTTTTTTCCTGTCCTGCGGAAATGCTGCCCAGGTCATAGTACAGCGCCGCCGCACTGTCCGCCGTTTTTTTATTGTTCAGATTATTTGTAAAATTCAGTGCTTCATCCGGCGTATAATCAAACACTGTCGACGCAATGTTTGCCCAATGTGCAAAGGTCATCTTATACGGCTTTTGCTCGGCAAAAACGCTGTTTACTCCATATCCTACAATATTTGCCGAATACAGGTTATCTCTTACAAAATAATCTGACGGCATTTTTATGCCGGACTCATCGGTTGAGTCCCACGTTTTTTCAAACTCAAAGTATTCATAGCCCTGTCCGAGATTTTGTTTAGGGACTTCGTAATAGCCATAGTCGTTTTCGCCGAGCTGTGTGTCTATCAGAATACGGCTTTTTACACTTTTTGTATTTGAAGAATTTTTTTTTACCGTATATGTTATCATTGCGGTGCCGAGCTGTTCGGAGGCATCATTATTTACAAGTGAAATTTTCTGCTCTGCACTTATATCACCGACGCTCCATTTACTTATAATGCTCTCACCGTCTGCACCGGTTTCTGTAATAACATCAGTGCTTTTTGTTCCGAATATCCCGTATCTGCTTCCGAAAATATATTCATCGGAACCAATCTTAAACGAGGTAAACGACGTATCAAAATATTCCCCTCTGTGGGTAAGCATGGCATTGTCATCACTTTTTTTGAGTATATCACCGTCAAGAGTCGAGATAACATATCCGCCGTTTTCCTTATTTACGATAACCTTAATATACTGATTTGAGATTTCAAGCGTGCTGCTGTCCGTCTGCTCTGCAAAAATGAGCTGAAGCGGCGCCGCGGCAAGCAAAACCGATACCGCAATCCAAACAGATATAAAACGCTTTAACATATTATTTTGCACCTCCGTTTCTTAATTCACATATACATAAAGCAAATGCATACTTCTGTCGCTCTCCTGCGAAAGAATTGTATAATACCCTTTTTGCAATGCGTCAAAGCCTTCGTTCGCATTAAAGCTCTTTGCATACTTCATTTGCGCGGCAGTTTTATACCCCTGTGCATAATAGTATTTTGCCGTTTCGCTTATGTTTTGCAGACGTATTCTGCCTATTTGGGCAGTCACCACATCATCCGCGTAAACCTGAAAACCGTTTATCTCAAAAAGGTATATATTATCCTTGACAATTACTGTTCTGCTTCTCTCGGCGGTGTTGCCTAATCTGTCCGCCGCTGTTATCTTAGCGGTATACGTTCCTTTTTTATTAAGATTTACTCCGCTTAAATCAAGCCTTAATGTTACGCCGTCATTTACTTCGCCCAGCTTTGTTCCCAAAGGAGCATTAGCGCCGGACTGCAAATCGGATACGGTGATGTCAGCCAAAATCCTGTTTTGTGCCTCAGCCTCGGCTGTTCCTGTTTTTATAACGGTATTACCGGTAATAAATTTAATCGACGGCGCGGTTTTGTCTATAACCGATACTATTGTTTCAACGGTATTTTCGTGCCCCCATTTATCCCTTGCAATAATTTGATATGCTCCGTTTTCGGTAACAACGACATTATAGTTATATGTTTACCCATTCGGCAAGACTATATCTTCCTTATTGACCTTAATCTCCGTACCCGATTTTGTTTTTGCTGAAACCGTAACACCGTCAGCTGTTTCATCATCAACATTAAGCAGAATACGTACATTGCCGCTTGTATACATATTTCCTGCCTTGTAGGTGTCATTTGCCGAAAGCACATTGCCGATGTAATCAATACTGATTTTAATATTTGGCGCAAGCTCGTCAATACCCGATACAACCGGATAATCGGTATATACATTTCCCGCTTTATCTGCAAAGCTTAAACTACGCACTCCGTTTTCGGAAACAATAACTGTATGACTGTTTTTGTATCCGTCCTCATGATTTTGCAGCAGCATAACCTCCTCATTATCCGCAAATACGTATTCCAGCCTTACGGTATTATTATCATAAACCTGTTTCGGATAACCCTCGGCAGGCTTTGGAATATCTCTGTCGATAACGCTGATTTCCCCGTCCTCCGGACGCCAGATTGTAAGTGCGTTATTTCTTAGGTCATAAACCGTCAGCTTTGCTCTGCAGTTTTGCTTAAATTCAACCGTAAGCGAAGAACCGCTCGCCTCAGCCGTAACATAATCCTCTGTCGGAAGAAGTTCTGTCAGACTGTCTTCGCTGCCTTTATAAGCCTTTACTTCAGCCGCTTTAAGCTGCTCATTAAAGTTAATAAACAATTTAATCGTATTGTTTGTCGGAGTGGCAAGCAGCTTTTCTATTTCCTCCTGTGTTCTTGCGTCCATTATGCTTTGCCAGCCCTCTGATAAAACCTTTGGCGGCTCTTTGTCAATGCTGAGTACGGCTATAGCCACACTTCCGATGTTTCCTGCTTTGTCAAGCATGATAAATTGTCCCGTACCATTGACATCAAATTCGGTATAGTATCCGTTTTCATCACTTTTCAGCTCAAACGGTGTACCGTCAGCCTTTGTTCCGGTTACATATATGCCGTCCTCTGCAATATCGGTATCATTTGTGATAAGATAAGCCTTTACATTAGTTCCGTCGGAGGCATAATAGACAGTGCCCCGCGGCGCAGTCAAATCAATGGTGTCTGCCGGAAGCATAACCGATGCCTTTACGGAATTAGACTCGCCTGTTCCTGTAATATTAAGGCTTACTGTCCTGTCGGTATTGCTTTCCGACTCAAAAATAACAAGCTTTTCCTTTTCGTACACCTCTGCTCCCGCCGGAAGTGTGCCGTCTGATGATATAACCGCCGAAACAGCTTCGCCTTTTTGATTGAACGCCTGCACCTTTACCGATACCGGCTTATTAACCGTGCCTAAATTATCGGGCTTGCTGTCTGCGTCAAAATGTCCCAGCGCTGCAAAGCCGTTTTCATCCGCTATTGAATACGTCAAACGATAACCGGTAATTTTATTATCCTTTCTTTGGGCAAATGAAATATCCGACACATCTGCGGTATAGCTGCCCTCATTCCCTGCCGCATCCCGAAAACGGAAGGTATAAGCCGTACTCTCGGATTCGCAGTCAAAGGTCACGCTTGATATTGTCTTTTTATCTTCATCGGCAATCATGGTTACGCCATCCTCACTGAAGCCTTCGATTGAATAGACTGCGGAATAAATATATTGATTATTGGTTTCAATATCTGTTTCGCTTTCCATATTGATGCTGACAATAGCCTCCGGCGGAGTCTTGTCTATATTGTTTATCGGAAAGTCAAACTTTTGGGACTGTCCAAGCTCTGTATTGGTAAGCGTATAGCTTAGCGTTCCGTTTTCGCTGAAAATAAACTCATTTGTTCCGCCTGCAACGGTCAGATTCTCCGTTTTGCTTGTGTCTATTTTTATTTTTACATCCGCAGACACAGGCGTTTGAGGCGTTATCTCCATATCGTTTGCGGTAAATATCAGCGAATGTTTAAAAGCCGCACCGCAAATATTTGCATAGATATTTTCAGTAAAGCTCCCGCCGAATAAATCATTATATCCGATTTGCGTTATTCCGTCAGCATATATAGGAATATTGCTGTGCGAAGCGCTGTAATCATTTTCAAAGCCGTCAAGCTTTACGGGAGTTGAGAATTCAAGAGTCTCGCCGTAGTTATAAACCGAATATCCGCTTTCGTTTTTAGGGTTGATAATTTCAGCTTTTTTGCCGTAAAGCGGCGTTTCAAACGTATGCTTATATTCCGTCCTGCTGCCGGCTTCGTTTTCAATCACAAGAGTTACATCCGAAATCGGTATACTATCGGAATATTTTGCATAGATTTTTGCCGTAATCTCGTTGCTTTCGCTGTCATACACTCCCAAAACCGCGCCCGGCACACTTGTGATGTCATATTTAATATCGTCCGATAAATTATTATCCGAAATAAATCCGCTGTAGCTGTCATCAAATTTCAGATATACATTTTTTACCGTGCCTTC
>CAJLFL010000110.1 GCA_905205855.1 uncultured Eubacteriales bacterium
AGAGAACAGATTTTTTTGATTACCTTTTTCCGAAGTTTAAAATCAGTTTTTTCAAGCTGTACGGCTTTGGTATTAAAGAGATAAATAACCGCCATTACCGCAGATAGTATCTGTCCGAGGACGGTTGCGGCTGCAGCGCCGGTCATGCCCCATTTGAAAATAAAAATAAATATCGGATCAAGTATACAGTTGCAGATCGCGCCGGCAGTCAGCGAAAACATAGCAAAATCGGGACTTCCGTCAGAACGTATAATTGGGTTTATTGCCTGACCAAACATATAAAAAGGTATTCCGAGGGCAATCCAAAAGAAATATTCGCGTGACAGCTCAAAGGTTTCTTTGTTAACGGTTGCGCCAAAGGCTATCAGAATCGGATTCATAAAAACCAGATATATTGCCATAAGAACTATGCTGCTTATAATAATGAGCGAAACGGCACTTCCAACGCTCTGTGCAGCCTCTTTTGTGTTACGCGAACCCAGATTTGTGCTGACATAGCTGCAGCAGCCGTCGCCTATCATTGTTGCTATGGCGAGTGCAATGACCGTCAGCGGAAATACTACTGAATTTGCGGCGTTTCCGTAAGAGCCAAGATAGTCCGCGTTGGCAATAAAAATCTGATCTACTATATTGTATAGCGCGCCGACCAAAAGCGAGATTATGCATGGCAAAGCGTATTTTGCCATAAGAGAGGGTACGCCTTGCGTTTCAAGATAGGAATTTGTTTGTACTTGTTTCATGATTCAGACATATCGGTTGTCGATATGCCGACCTCCTTTCGTTTTTGCAAATGACGCAATAAAAAAACACGCGCAATCAGCGTGTGCGGAGAATCAATGAAAACGTACAACCGAGCACGCGGCAGACTGCGCTGCGTGTCGTATCTGCATAAAATATGCATGTATCGTGTCATCAAGCAGTTTATTTATATAAATTATAGCATATCGGGACAAAAAAGTCAACCGGCAAAAAAACTGTAATAGTGCTTGAATTTCACGGACAAATATATTATAATATAAAAATAACTAAAACAGACGCGTCAAACCGGGCGCGTCGGGAAAGAGGTTGAAAAATGAAAAATACTGAAAAAACTATGGAAAAAATCGTCGCTTTGTGTAAGGGCAGAGGCTTTGTGTATGCCGGCTCTGAAATATACGGAGGACTTGCAAATACATGGGATTACGGCCCTTTGGGCGTTGAGTTTAAAAATAACGTAAAACGCGCATGGTGGAAAAAGTTTATACAGGAAAGCCCATACAACGTAGGACTTGACGCGGCTATACTCATGAACCCCGAAACATGGGTTGCCTCCGGTCATGTTGGCGGATTTTCCGATCCGCTTATGGATTGTAAGGAGTGTAAGTCACGTTTCCGTGCCGATAAGCTGATTGAGGATGCAACCGGTCAGGCGGCAGACGGCTGGAGCGATGCGCAGATGATGCAGTTTATAGAGGATAATAATATTCTTTGCCCGGAATGCGGCAAGCATAACTTTACCGATATCCGAAAGTTTAATCTTATGTTTAAAACCTTCCAGGGCGTTACCGAGGACAGCAAGAATGAGATTTTCCTGCGTCCGGAAACCGCCCAGGGTATATTTGTAAACTTTAAAAATGTTCAGCGTACATCACGTAAAAAAGTGCCTTTCGGTATAGGTCAGATAGGAAAATCCTTCAGAAACGAGATTACTCCGGGTAACTTTACTTTCCGTACAAGGGAGTTTGAGCAGATGGAGCTTGAGTTCTTCTGCAAGCCGGGTACCGATATGGAATGGTTCAGATACTGGAAGGATTATTGCAAAAACTTCCTGCTCTCACTCGGCATAGCAGAGGAAAACATCAAGCTGCGTGACCATGAGCAGGAGGAACTGTCGCATTACAGCAATGCAACCACCGATATAGAATTTATGTTCCCGTTCGGCTGGGGTGAGCTTTGGGGAATAGCAGACCGCACGGACTTTGACCTTAAACAGCACAGCAATCACAGCGGCGAGAAGATGGAATACAACGATCCCGAAACCGGTGAGAAATACATTCCTTATTGCATAGAGCCGTCACTCGGTGCGGACAGAGTTGCTCTGGCATTTCTTGTTGAGGCATATGACGAGGAGGTTATAGACGCCGAGAAGAATGATGTGCGTACAGTTATGCATTTCCATCCGGCTCTTGCGCCGATTAAGGCTGCCGTGCTTCCTCTTTCCAAAAAGCTTGGTGACAAGGCAAGAGAAATTTATACTCAGCTTTCTGCTGAATTTATGTGCGAATATGATGAAGCCGGAAGTATCGGAAAGCGCTATCGTCGTCAGGACGAAATCGGAACACCATTCTGTATAACCTATGATTTTGATTCAGAGGAGGACGGCTGCGTAACAATCCGTCACCGTGACAGTATGGAGCAGGAGAGAGTTAAGATTGAAGATTTGACCGAATATATCAGAAATGCAGTTAAGTTTTAGAGGTGAATAATATGTCCCTTTATGACGAACTCAAAACATTCAGAAATAAAGACAAAATCAGTTTTCATATACCGGGACACAGATTTGGGCGCGGACTTAATCCGAATTTTCGGCGAAACGGGTTTGCGGTTGATGTGACGGAGTTTGACGAAACGGATGACCTCCAGCGTCCTAAGGGAATTTTGGCGGATGCACTGAGCCGTGCGGCAGAAGCTTTTGGCGCCGGAGCGACATTTTATGTTACAAACGGCTCCAGCGGTGCACTTAATGCGGCGATTTACGGCGCGTGCCGCCGCGGTGACAAGCTGATTGTGGACAGAACTTGTCACAGAGCGGTAATTTCCACGATAGTAATGCGCGGGATTATCCCTGTTTTTGTTCAGCCGGAATTTGACGAAAAAAACGGATTGTATATAGGAATGACAGCCTTGGCAATACAAAAAGCGCTTGATGAAACACCGGACGTCTCAGGCGCGGTGGTGACCTCGCCGACATATTACGGAGTTTGCTCAGATATACCGGAAATTTCTGATATTCTGCACAAAAGGGGAAAGTTTCTGATAGTTGATGAGGCACACGGAGCGCATTTTGCCTTTCATCCGGAGCTGCCGCAGACGGCACTTGAATCAGGCGCTGATATTGTTATACAAAGCGCTCATAAAACCCTGCCGGCAATGGGACAGACATCTCTTTTGCATATAGGTAAAGGTTCTTTGCCGCTGCGCAGAAATGTTGAACGTGCACTAAGGCTGTTTCATACAACAAGTCCGTCGTATATGATGATGGCGTCTGTAGATGAGGCAGTCATACATATGCAAAATGCGGGCAGAGCAGAGTTAAACGAGATGATAAAAGAAACGGAAAGCCTTAAAGCGGCTGTAGGAAAGCTGGGAGTGATAGACTTTTTTGACAGCGGAAGCTGCGGAAAAGCACAGGATATGCTGAGGCTTGTTGCGGATGTCCGCAGAACCGGCAAAAGCGGCACCGAGGTTTCGGAAATATTGAAAAATGAATTCGGTATATACGCCGAGATGTCGGATTTATATCATGTAGTGTTTGTCATAACCTGTGCAAATACAAAATCGGATATTGCAGTGCTGAAAAACGCTCTTATACGGATTTCCAAAAAGGAATCGGGAGTATTCAGCGGCGGTATTCTTAAAGCGTTGCCGGATATAAATCTTGAGATTATGCCGTCCGAGGCATGGGACAGACCGGGCGTTATGATACCGGCTGAAAATGCCGAGGGGAGAATTTCAGCGGATATTCTGGCGGCGTGTCCGCCTGGAGCGGCAATCCTTGTTCCGGGACAGGTGATAACAAAATCAGATATTGAGTGTATAAAGCTGTGGGATGCGGCGGAAACAGTTTCTGTGTTGGCAAATTAAAAAACCGGCGGCGTCACAAACGGCTTATGAACTGTGGCTTTGTCATCAGCCGAAGAAGGAGGATGTGAAATGGCTTTTGAAAATATAGTAGGCAATGAATCGGCAAAAAAATTGCTGAGGCATACACTTGATACGGGACGTATCGGTCATGCATATATTTTTGAAGGTCAGCGCGGAACGGGACGGCTTTCTATGGCAAGGGCGTTTGCCGCGGCAATTCTAAAAACAGATAAGCCGGAAAGTCATCCGGATTTTACGATTGTGACAAATCAGCTTTACGATCCGTCAAAAAAGCAGCAGAATGTTCTTGTCGATACCATTCGCGGTATGAAAAAGGATGTCTATATAAAGCCGTATTCCGGCGAAAAAAAAATATATGTGATACCCAAAGCCGATACTATGCAGGCGCCGGCACAGAACAGTATCTTAAAGGTTTTTGAAGAACCGCCGGAGTATTGCGTTATAATTCTTTTGGCAGAAAATACAAATGCCTTTTTGCCGACTATTATGTCAAGGGCGACGCTGGTCAGACTTAATCCGCCGGAGATAAAAGAAACCGCTGCGTATCTGTCAAGTTTGCCGGGGATCAGTACGGAAAAGGCGCAGGGACTTGCCGTCATGAGCGGAGGAATAATAGGAAAGGGATTAGAGCTTGCCGAGGATAACGAGGCGGCGGAACTGCGTGACAGGGCTTTTGAAAGATTCGGCGCAATGACTTTTGGTTCGATACAAAGCATGTATGGCTTTGTGAGATTTATGAAGCAGAATAAAGCGGAGGTATCGTTTATATTTGAAGTTTTGACATCATGCTTTTCAGATTTGCTGCATATGCGGTATTGCGGTGAGGAATATGAAATAAAAAACACCGATAAAAAAGAGCTTTTGCGGAAAATTTCGGGCAGACTTACACGAAGGTCGGTGACAGAATTGAATGAAGCGCTGATAAAATATAAAAATTTGACAGTGCAAAACGTTAATTATCCGGCAGCCATGCTTTGTATGGCTATGGAATATTGGGAGGCAATACATGATAGAGATAGTAGGAGTTAAATTTGACGGTAGCGGAAAGGTTTATTATTTTGATCCGAACGGACTTAAGCTGGAAAGCGGAACATCGGTTCTGGTCGAAACCTCACGCAGCGTGGAAATGGGAAAGGTTGTTTCCGGAAACCATACAGTGGCTGAGGATGCAATAGTTGCACCGCTGAAGCCGGTTATACGCATCGCAGAGGAAAGCGACTTTATTCAGGCGGAGGAAAACAAGCAGAAGGAAAAAGAGGCATTTGATATAGCGGTTGAAAAGATAGCAGAGCATAATCTTGATATGAAGCTTGTCGGCGCGGAATATACATTTGACCGCAGCAAGATATTATTCTATTTTACAGCTGACGGCAGAGTTGATTTCAGAGAGCTTGTAAAAAGCCTTGCAGGGATTTTCAGAACTCGTATTGAACTTCGTCAGATAGGCGTGCGTGACGAGGCAAGACAACTGGGCAGCATAGGTATCTGCGGCAGATTTTTGTGCTGCAGCACATTTCTAAACGACTTCCACCCCGTTTCGATAAAGATGGCAAAAGAGCAGGGACTTTCCTTGAATCCGACCAAAATATCGGGTGTCTGCGGCAGACTGATGTGCTGTTTGCAGTACGAGCAGAACGCCTATGATGATATGCTCAGACGTATGCCGTGCCGCGGAGATAAGGTAGAAACTCCGGACGGAATCGGCGTTGTGGTTGATACGGCAACATTAAAAGGCCGTGTTAAAGTAAAATTTACGGATGATAACGGCGAGATGACAAAGATAGAGGAATATGTCATCGGTGAGTTTAATCCGCTTGAAAAGGGTAAGCCGGTAAGACTGGAAAAGCCGGAGGAAGTTAAGGCTGACAGTGATTTGACAGAGTATGCTGCTTTAGAAGAAACCACTGCAGAGGACGAGCCTGCACCGGCTCAGTCCCAACAGGAGAAGAAAAAGCCATATAAAGGTGGCGGACATAAACCAAACGGACGTAAAGAGCATCGTTCAGCTGAAAAGCCGAACAGTGAAAACGCTGAGGAGGCAAAGAAGGACACGGAAAAGGGTGCTGTAAATGCAAATAAGCATCCCAAAAAGGGCAACCGAAACCGTAATCGCAGAAACAGGAACAATAATCGTAATGCTGCGGAGAAAAAACAGGAAAGCAAGACTGAAAGTAATCCTGAGTCAAATTCAAAAGGCGGATACAGCGGCGGATACGAAGTATAGATGATAACCGCGTATTATGATATGACATGACATGAGAAATAATATGCAGGGGCGATACCATCTGCCCCTGCGGGATTGCGCATACATTATATATGTTTGTTATCGCAGATGCGGCTGTGTCCGCCATAAAATATTTGCACATGGCAACATGATGCCGTATGGGACCGTCATACAAAATAAACGCTCAAAAAGATGCCGGTATTTAAACAGCCTGCCGGCATCTTTTAAATGAATAAATATATATAAAAAAACAAAAAACGCTTCTTAACGAAGCGTTTTTTATGGAGCTGGTGATGGGACTCGAACCCGCAACCTGCTGATTACAAATCAGCTGCTC
>CAJLFL010000111.1 GCA_905205855.1 uncultured Eubacteriales bacterium
ACCAGTTGACCAAAAATTCATCCCCGTAAACATAATGAAAGATGTTTAATGAGGGGGTTGTCCTTCTTGAGCCGTCCTCGTTTGATACATCCCAGTCTGTTACATCCGGAAACTTCTTTGCCATCCATTCAAAATGCGATTTTATTTCTGCGTCAAGTCCGGCTTTGTCGTAAAGTAGATGCAGATACGGCCCCATTGTGGCATCATCATAGACTTCGAGTCCCGGTTCTTCTGAGGTTTCCGAATCCCATGTAAGAGCATGACCTTTGATATTGCCGGCGCAGCCGTTTGCGTATGCCCATTTAATAAGCCTTGCTATGTCGTCATAGCTCTTTTGTTCATCCTGGTTTTTATATTTCCTGTGAAAGCCGCCCTCTGTTCCGAGAGAATTGAAATTCTCTACAATGGTTTTTCTGTAAGCTTCCTCTTTCATAGCGGTCAAAGGATTCACTGCAACAGAGAACAGAAACTCATGTTCATACATATCAAGTTTAACATCTGCATCGGGAACGGCATTGCCGTCCTTGTCCTTTACAATTACGTTTATATCACCCTTGCGGATTCTTTCGATTTTTGCAAGGGCATCTTTGCGCCATTGTGCATTTTCTTCACAGCCTTCATATCTGCCGTAAGAATCCGGCATATCATCTATTGTATATGCCTTGCCGTAGTTTATCATTTCAAAACCGCCGATTTCAAGTTCCTGCAGATATTCGCCGGGGTTAAAGCCGATGAAGTTACCTGCTTCACCGTACTTGTGGTTGGTGCGTACAGGAAGATAAATAACGGTCCAGTCATCGCCAATTTGCGCGGTGACAGAGCAGCCTCCGCTGTTAAGGCTCTTTTTGTGTGAACATTCACCGTATGAAATTGACATTTTAGAGGTTCTTGTATCAAAATCACCGCCGCTTATGCGTCTTGCATATAATCTGATAAGCATAATATCGTCATCTTCATACTTATCATCCATTTGCGGATAAATTCTGAAATTGAGCATCCATGACTTTTCCGGAACTTTAGTTACATTGAAGTGTATTGCACGATTAAACGGCATATTCTCAACATCTACAAGCTCATACGTTCCGTAATCCGGCATGCCCTGTGTGGTTGATTTTCCGTCAAACAATGCATTTTCGGTGAATAAGATGTTTCCGCCCTTCAGAGAATTAAATGCGGCTTCAGGCTCATCCTTCATGGGATAATAAATCAAATCCTCAGGATTGCTTGACTTCTCAAAGTCTGTCGGTACAGGTCTGTGCTGCTTAGGATCAGATAAGACGTTTGGAATTCCGGAGGTAGAACTTGCGGTTTTACCGGATGTTCCGGTGGAAAGGGAAACCGTTTCAGTTTTTTCGTCCCATCTTACAGCCGTTCCGATTGATTCAGCAATAAATCTGATTGGTACCATCATAACGTCGTCTATAAGCCGGGGCGCTGTGTCAAGCGTAATCGTTTTTTTATCTTTTACGGCTTCTGTACTGTCTGCGGTTAGCGTAAGTTTGTGGCTTTCATGATAAACATCAATTCCTTTTGTTTTTTCGTCCCATAAAACTGTTGTTCCAAGCGCTCCGAAAACAGAGTCGGCAGCAACAAGCGTTCTGCCGTTTATAACGACAGGTGTATGCTTTTGAGCGATTTCCGTTCCGTCAACGATAATTTTTATATGTTCGCTGCCGGCGATGGCGCAGGAGGGAAAAGCTGCAGTAAGCATACATGCGGACAACAGATATAACAACCCTTTTCTCATTTTGCTTCTCCTTTATTTAAACGATTTTAAATCATACATATCAAGGTACTTTTCTGTGTTGCCGCACATCTCGATAAAGAGTCTGCGCGCGTCTTCGATACTGCAGGTAACAAGAGGATCGTTTGCAAAAACGGCAAAAATTCTTTCCAGATCTCTGCTTGAAATTGCGTTATAAAGCGTTTCCTGTTCGCCGCAGATTCTTGACACCATGCTGTATATTGATTCAGGAATATTTCCGGCAAACATGGGCGTAAGGCTGTCGGAGCGGAATGCAGCATTTGTTTCAACGATTGCGCCTATGGGCAGATTGGGAATCTGACCGTAGTTTGGTATATTAACATTTGTAATCAGATCGCCAAGACCTATAAGAGCCGCCATCTGTTTAACGCCAAGTTCTCCTGTATGCTTAATTTCGGGCTTAATCTCACCGCTTATTAGTTTTGCACTCTTTTCAAGCCGCTCCTTCAAATCCTGTTTTCTCCAGGAAACAGGTGTAAGTGCAAAATGCCAGCTGTTGGCACATTCCGGACTTTGCAGATACCATTTACCCTCGGTAAACTCGGCAAGATGCCTGTCGCCCGCTGCGGCAATCCAGCCAAATCGGCGGAATAAATCAAGCTTGACCTTTTCCTCGCTGCAGAAATTGTTATTCATCCAGTTGGTGTCAACCTTATGCAATGAATATCCGTCTTTATACTTTTCCGCAAACTTTTTGTAATATGGAAAAAGATCCACATTTCGATAGCTTGCTTTGGTAAGCCATGTATAGTGGTTTACCGCAACCGGATTCACCTTTATGTCATCACGGGTCACATTTTCAGCACCGAGCATTTCTTCTGCAACCTTTATTAAAAGGTTTTGTGTTCCGAATACTTCATGGCAGCAGCCAAAAGCCTTGATTTCCGGAAAAACATCATACAGTGTTTTTACGCACAATGTCATAGGGTTGGTATAATTTATAACCCAAGCTTTCGGGCAGTGCTCTTTTATTTTAGACGCGATAAGTTCATACATAGGTATGGTTCTCATTGCCCTTACGATGCCGCCGGGGCCGGTGGTATCTCCGACAGATTGATATATACCGTATTTTTCCGGAGTATGTACGTCGGATTCCATTTCATCAAAAGTTCCGGGCAGAATTGAGATTACGACAAAATCCGCACCGTTTAAAGCTTCGTCTATTGTTTTGACCGCACGATAATACCAGACGCTTTTTGCGCCCTCTGCTTCTTTGTATTTGTTTCCGATAATTTCATTATGCTTGGCAGCCTCAAAGTCAATATCATATAAATCAACATGTCCGCTCATTTCTTCGCAGCCGGCAAGATCGCTCATAAGTCCCCATGCCCAGCCTCTTGAACCGCCGCCGATGTATGTGATTTTTACATCACAAGCTTTGTTATCTTTGTAAAACATATAACCCTTCCTTTCAGCTTTTGTATACCTATCTTTAATTATATTGCATAAAAAAATTTTTTCAAATAACAGAAAGTTAATATTTTTATACAAAAAGGCAAATATTACGGACTCACAGTTTTAATTTATTTCGTCAAGTGTCAATCGTATGCTTTTATTCAGCAGTGACTTTAGAATCTGTCCTTCGGTCAGGGTTTTCGTTATTTTTCGGTTGCTGTCCAAAACATGAACGACATGGTACTTGTGATACGAAAGCCTGTGCAGCAGCTTGCGTGCAGGTAAATCACCGTATGCTGCAATCGTACAGACATTGCTGAAGCAGCCGGATTCCGGCTTGCTGCGATAGTATAATAATTCACGCAGAACCTGCATGGAAATTGCCTTTTGCTCAAAGCAAAGATTGCCCAGGAGAAAGGCACCTATAAGAATAAGAGAGAAGTTAAAGCTTGACGTGAGCAAAAGCCAAACAGCTGTACACAGTAATAAAGCTATTATTATACGGCTTACTATGACAGAAATTTTAAGCGCAGTAACGGCGTCAGAGCCAAGTGTCAGTAAAGCACGCATAACTCTGCCGCCGTCAAGAGGCAGGCAAGGTAAAAGATTAAGACAAAAAATTGAAAGATTTGCCGCCATGCAATATCCGATAAGTGAAATAGGAAGATATTGCAGTATAATAAAGCACAAAACAGAGATTATAAGATTTATAAAAGGCCCGGCAAGAGCCATAAGAATTTCATGCACAGGGTTTTTTATAACAGCTGTGCTGATTTTTGCACATACGCCAAAAGGCTGTATCACGATATGCGATACAGGAATTCCAAATCGGCGGAGTACAAAAATATGTGCAAATTCATGCAGCAAGGCAGAAATCCAGCATATTGAAAACAGAACGAGATAGTTACCTAAATATGCAGCAAGCAGTATTGGAAGAAAAAGAATGTGTATATGCAGGTGCTTGCCGACGCATATTATACCCTTTTGATATATTTTTGTTATATTCATATCAGTGCAGCGTTAATGCTCCGCTGTCGCTTTCCGGCAGAGGCAAAGGGTTATTATCCTGAGCCGGTTGAGGTATAATTCGGCTTAAAAACTCTGATACAGCGGATAAATCGGTTTCATGGCTGATTGCGGTATCAAATGCGTTTGCCCAGTTGTTTAATACAGGGATATTTATGTTATGCATTGTCCATACGGCAAGTGTAAGCACGATTGCGGCTGCGGTTTGCTTTACCAGTAATTGCAGCAGTTTTGCAGATATTGATGTTTTGGCTGAGGGGGTGTGAGCTGTATGTTTGTACGTTCTCTCGTTCATAATTATTCATTCCTTTCGTACGGGTATTGACTTGTCTTATAAAATTTATGGTATTTTATTACCGTTTATGCTTGCAAGATTGAAAAAAATATTGTATCATAAATATAAATATACATCGGAGGAAAAGTATGTACCGTGCAAAATTAGAAAAATGTCTTAAACGCGTCCAGAAACCGGCGCGATATATAGGAAATGAGTTTAACAGTGTCCATAAAGAGCACACAGCTGATATGATGAGCGTTGCATTTTGCTTTCCGGACGTGTACGAGGTTGGTATGTCGCATTTGGGAATGAAAATACTGTATCATATGCTTAACGACAGGGAAGATGTTGTTTGCGAAAGGGTGTTTGCCCCGTGGGATGATATGGAAAAGGAACTGCGTAGCGAGGGAATACCTCTGCTTTCAATGGAAAGCGCATTGCCTGTGCGTAGCTTTAATATGGTTGCCTTTACTCTGCAGTATGAAATGAGTTATTCAAATATAGTAAATATGCTTGATTTGGCTGAGATTCCGCTGCGTACAAGCGAACGCAGCCTTGACGACCCGTTTGTATGCTGCGGCGGACCATGTGCGTATCATGCGGAACCGTTGTCTGATTTGGTTGATTTTTTTCTTCTCGGCGAGGGAGAGGAAATGAACAGTGAAATTATGGATGTATACAAGCAGTGGCGCGGCAGCGGCGGATCAAGAGAAGAATATCTTGAGGAGATTGCGAAAATTCAGGGCGTGTATGTACCGTCATTTTATGATGTGAAGTACAATGAGGATAACACAATAGCGTCCTTTGAACCAAACCGTCCGGGAATCCCTAAGCAGGTAAAAAAACGGATAATAAAGGATCTTGACAACACGTATATACCTGAAAAGCTGATAGTTCCGTTTATGGAAACCGTACATGACCGTATTATGCTTGAGATTTTCCGTGGCTGTATACGCGGCTGCCGTTTCTGTCAGGCGGGATATATATACCGCCCCGTGCGTGAGCGTTCGGTCGAACGGCTTTTAAAGGTGGCTGAAAATTCTATAAAGGCAACCGGGTACGAGGAAATGTCAATGTCATCACTCAGTACGAGTGACTATACAAAACTGTTTGAGCTTACAGACGGTCTGCTTGCTTTGACGGTGGATAAAAAGATAAATCTTTCGCTGCCGTCGCTGAGGGTAGATAATTTTTCAATGGAGCTTATGGAAAAGGTGCAAAAGGTAAAAAAGAGCGGATTGACCTTTGCGCCCGAGGCAGGTACACAGCGGCTTAGGGATGTTATAAACAAGAATGTTCTTGAGGAGGACTTGATATGCACGGCAAAAATTGCGTTCAGTGGCGGTTATAACAGGATTAAGCTGTACTTTATGCTTGGTTTGCCGACGGAAACCGATGAGGATGTTTTGGGCATAGGGGAGTTGGCGCAAAAGGTCATAGACGCATTTTATGAGCTTCCGAAGGAGGTGCGTAAGGGCAGAAGTGTGTCAGTGACGGTAAGCACATCTTTTTTTGTGCCAAAGCCGTTTACTCCGTTCCAGTGGGAGCCGCAGAATAAAATAAGCGATATGGATGAAAAGGCGCATATGCTTAATCAATCAATAACCAATAAAAAGATAATATACAACTGGCATTCAACAGATGTCAGCTTTCTGGAGGAGGTCTTTGCAAAGGGCGACAGACGATTGGGTGAGGTATTGATTACGGCGCAGTCTTTGGGTTGTAAATTTGACGGCTGGTCTGACTTTTTTGATTACGATAAATGGATGGAGGCGTTCAGGTTAAACGGAATTGACCCTGCTTTTTATGCACACAGACGGATTTCTCATGATGAAATTTTACCTTGGGATTATGCGGATATAGGAGTAAGCAAGGAATTTTTTAT
>CAJLFL010000112.1 GCA_905205855.1 uncultured Eubacteriales bacterium
CGATAGTCAATATCGTCATTAAAGCCCTCGTCAGTATCAATATCGGCGTTTCTTATAACCCGCATAACGGCTTTTTCTTTTATCCTATAGCCTCCGAAAACCTTTGAAACATAGTTAAGTATAAGCTCCTCAATCAGCATAAAGCTGCCTTTTGTACCCGGCATTGGTATAAGCCGCTTAAATACGCCGTTGTTACAGGGGATAATACCTATTTTTACACTGCCTGCACGCTTGGTTTCAAGATTGACAAGCACATAGATTTCCTTGTTCTTTAAAAAAGGAAACGGATGCTTTTTTCCGACTATCTGCGGCGATAGCAGCGGCAGTATCTCATTATTAAAGTATAACTCGGTTAAGGCTGCCTGTTTTTTTGTAAGCTTGTTGAATCTGACAAGCTTAACGCCATGCTTTTCCGCCTCTTTCATTATTGCGGAATACGTCTTGTCAAATTCAGCGGTAAGGACAGCCGTACGCTCCGAAACAGCGCCAAGCTGCTCCTTTGCCGTCATGTTGGTTTTGTTTTCCTTAGGGTTGCCGGAAAACATCATGCTGTCATAAAGCGAGCCTACTCTGACCATAAAAAATTCGTCAAGGTTGCTTTTAAAAATAGAAACAAAATTCATTCTTTCGCAAAGCGGATTGGATTTATCCTCCGCCTCCTCCAGAACTCTTTTGTTAAAGTCAAGCCATGACAGCTCTCTGTTTTTATAGCAGCAGTGCTTTTTCATAGTTACATACCCCTTTTCAGAATATTCTTCCACAGCTTTGCCGGTAATATTCAAAAACAAGCTTTTTATAAAATTCAATACATGTTTCACGGTTTATCTCCTGCCTTAATAGATATATAATACAATTCTATTGTAAAATTTTCAGCCGTAAAACCGTAAAATAAAATTAAACTGATGCTTTAAAAGATTTCCTCGGTTTTTATAACATTGCCGTCAAGGTCTTTCCATACGGAATTTTTATCTTCAAATATCATATAGCCGTGATGTGAGTTTTCCTTAGGGATGGACACAGAGCCGGGGTTTAAATATAAAATCCCGTTGCTGCTGCGGCAGGCCGGTACATGAGTGTGACCGCATAACAGAATATCACCCTCACGCAGCGGCGGAAGCTTGTCCTCATTATAGCAATGCCCATGTGTGGCAAATACTGTTCTGCCGCCGAAGTATACAATGCAATAGTCTGCCATAACGGGAAATTCAAGCAGCATCTGGTCAACCTCACAGTCGCAGTTGCCGCGTACGCATAAAATTTTGTTTTTTATCCGGTTAAGTATTTTTGTTACATCCTGAGGATTATATTCCTCAGGCAGCGAATTACGCGGCCCGTGATATAATATATCGCCCAAAAGCAGCAGCTTGTCCGGAGCCTCACGGTTAAACGCATCTGCCAGAGCGCGGCAGTATGCCGCAGAACCGTGGATGTCGGATGCAATCATAAGCTTCATTATAAATCAGTCCTTTCTTTGAATTTATTTTAGCACAGTTGGTATTGTTATGTCAATTACAGAGAGCCATTCGGGCGCGACTTTTGTTCATTTGGCAATCAGCTGTCTGATAAAGTAATTTTTTACAGCCACAGACAAAAAATGACAAATATTGCAGAAAAAAGATGATATACTGAGGAAAAAGGAGGGGGAAAAGGTGAGGAAAAGGCGAAAGAGAAAAACGGCAATGCTTCTTGCGGCAGTGTTGCTTGCATCAATCCGGACGGGAACGGCAAAACCGATTGACGTTTACGCGGCCGGAGAGGTCAGGGCAGGCATACTGATAAGCGGAAGCAGCGGCTATACCGAAAAAATACCGGACGGAATGTTTAC
Source organism: uncultured Eubacteriales bacterium (assembly GCA_905205855.1). Lineage (GTDB taxonomy): Bacteria > Bacillota > Clostridia > Monoglobales > Monoglobaceae > Ructibacterium. Next base: position 1,826 of record CAJLFL010000112.1, read on the forward strand.
GGCTGAGGTGTCAGTATCAAATAAAAGCGAAGCAGCCGTAAATGTAACGGCTCTTGCGGCGGTGTATGACAGCAGCGGAGTGCTGAAGTCGGTATACCGCGGAGATGAAGCCGAGGCTGCGGCAGGCGCGGAAATAACGGCAAAGGTCACAGCCGACGGAGGTGCGGCAGGGGACGGCGACACGGTAAAGTTGTTCGCTTTGGAAGGACAGAGCCAAATGCCGTATACGGCGGCGGTCAGGGCAAGCAAATCGGGAAATGATATATACGGGGATACATTGGACACGGCTGCATATATTCCGGATGTGTCAAAGCAAATCAACGGAGAGATAAACACCGGCGGAGATGCAGACTGTTTTGAGTTTAAAGCGCCGTCCGGCGGAAGCTATAACATACTCTGTTATAACTCAAGCGGTATCAGGACGAAGCTTTACGATTCCGGAAAGAAAATAATAAAAACCTCCGGCAGCTGTTCGCTGAGTACGGGAGAAAAATACTATATAAAGCTCAGCGGCGGAACGGGCGGAGAGTACACGCTTATAATTCAAAAGCAGGAAGGCTCTGACAATAAATTTGATATCTATGAATTTGACGTAGAACTTAACAAATATAAGACTCAGATATACGAAAAATGTGAGAAAATTTACAGTACAAATCCGGAGCGCGCAAAGGAAATAAACAGACTGGCGGCAGAAATAACCGAGGAGGACATAAAAGAGCATGAGCTGCCGCAGTTTTTGCAGAATACGGGCAAGGACATAACGGATTATGACGATAAGATAAATGCATATTTTTCGGCTAAAGCCGGAGCCTTGCGCGGTGTGATGACAAAGTATAAGGAGCTGCTGCAGAGCATAGACGCAGCAGAGGATGAACCGGCAGAGTATTATTGTCCCGATATATCCTCAAAGGCTCCGCTTATGCGTGCGGATGAAAATAACAATCTCGTTATAATTCCGAAAGAGGAAATCCAAAGCGGACAAGTCAGACCGCAGCAGACAGGTGATACATCAAGCTCAATAAGCGGTGCGGAACTTACAGTATCGGCGTTTAAGGATACAGGAATAATGTTGAATGTTACGTATCCGTATGCGGCAAAGCGAAAGTACATATATGTGTATGACTTTAATACAACGGACGGAATAACCAAATATGATAGCGCGTGGTATACAACCAGCATAAGCGGAAAAAAAGAGCCTAAATCAAATGTAAGCAACGGCTCGCATCTGATAGAGAACTTAACACCCGGCGGAATATATGTGGTAGAGGCACTGTGGAGTTATGATATGACCGGAACTGTCGGCGGCGAAAATTCAATACACAGATATATTCAGCTGCCATACAGCACAGATGAAAGTTATATAACCATGACCTCAGAGCATATAAATGCAGTAATAGAGAGATTTGACAGTTCAACTGCATATACCGAGGACAAGGAACGCTGGCTTGAAAGGATGGATATGGTCTATGAGGCAATGCAGAGCTTTACCGGTTATACTCCGTATAACGGAAAGAAAATGACACTAAAATCCTCACGTGCAGACTTTAATGAAAACCAGCCGGACGGTCAAAACTATTGGCGTCTGACAATGGGCAGGTCGGGCGATCCGATAGAAATATCACAGCCGTTTTACCGGGGACATATGCGGCGTCTTGCGGAGGACTGGGGAGATACGCCAATCCACGAGATAAGCCATAACTTCGACAGCGACAGATGGATATTCGATAATGAAACTCTGGCATTTATCAAGCTTGCGTATGTGCTTGAAACGCTGAACGGAAAGGTATACAGGGTTGATACGCAAAAATGGTACAGCGGAGCGGAATATGCAAGCTTTTTAAAGACAGATTGGTTTGAGGGCTATGACGAATCAATCAAAAAGGGAATTTATATGCCGGCAGGACTTGCGTCGATATTATTGGATATAAAGACGCAGACAGGTTGGGAGGCATTTTCAAGGACGTTTAAATACTTCGGCGGACTGCCGGAATCGCTCGTGCCGCAGACAGAGGGCGGCAAGCTGAACTTGTTTCTGACGCAGCTGAAAAAATATTCCGGCAAGGACGTGTTCGGAATGATAACAGCGCATGATAAAGAGGTGCTGAAAGCCAACTTCGGCGAGGAAATAAAGGAATACGTTGTACCGGCAGAGGAACTGACAGGCGGAGCGCTGGGCAGAATAGCGGATATGAGCGTTCAAAAAGGCGACTATAAGCAGTATCAGTTCTGCCCGAACGAAACCGGAACATACAGTATATACACATCAAGATACGGAGGAACAGGAGTACCCAATGATACATATATAGAGGTACACAGCGAGAATACCGAAACGGGAACACCGCTGAAGTCAAATGATGATTATAACGGAAGCCGGTTTTCGCGCGTGGACATGACACTGACAAAAGGAGTGACATATTATGTCAAGGTGTTTAACTATAATCAGAGTAACAACAGACTTCATGCAAGGCTGAATGTTGTAAAGAGCGAGCCGGAAGAAGAACTGATTCTTGACAATCCTGTGGATGTTGGTGTAAAATCGACTCAGTTCAGAATGTATAGATTCAAAGCGCCGGAAAACGGAAGGTATATCTTTAAATCGGATAAAACAGGGACAAATGATACATACATAAAGCTGTATGCCGGCAGGAATCAGACAGAGCTGACAGGACAGGGTGACAGCCGGATAGAATGTAATCTTATGGCAGGTCACACATATTATCTTCAGTTCAGCGGTTTTCTGATGAAAGAGGCACAAGGCAGGGTAGTGGTGTCACAGCCGAATACGCTGAAGTTTACAAAACGCAGCGACAGCAGCTTTATATATGTAAATAATCCAGAATATATTGCTAATGAAGATATTGTCGATGACGAAAACAATACTGATAATAGTAAAAAGAGAAAATTGTTTGAGCAAAAAAATGTATATGGTAAAAATACTTATTATCAGGCAAACTTAGCGTGGTATAACTCAACATATAATTCAGAATACTATCCAAATGGGGATAGCTTTTATGTGGGAATAGATTTCTATAATCCTAACAGTTATTCTGTAAGTTTAACTGTTAGCAATTTGGTTGCGTGTGAGAATAAGACTTACTTAAAAGATTATATAAATCGTGTTGGTGAAAACCCAGAAATGATTACTATATTACCGCATGAACATGTGCAATTGTTTGATTACACTGAAGATAAGTTTATATGCCATAGAGTTGGGGAACTGCCAAGCTTATTCATTATATTTGATTTTGATATTAAAAAGGCATCTGGAGCTAATATTACAGACGGACAGGGCATAACATTGAGTACGTTGGTAGCATATAACTATGAAAACATGCGATTGAAGAATGGTGAGGAGAATGTTCTTAACTATAATAATATGCTGTTAAATAACGGAGAGGTATTGTATGGAGAGTTTATTCGTCCGACTGAAAGTGATTTGGATATTAAGTACAAGGGTATAGCAAGAAATCAGTCGAATCAAATTGATATAGATTTAGATTTTTCTATTGATGATAACACTTATGGTGGTATACCTTTGAGACTGAAAGACAATGGAAATTTAATAAATGGATATTATTCTAAAGAGCAGACAGATTGGAATGTGCAAATAAATCCGATAAATGATCAATATGATTCTTTGTTACATACAACGGTCGATAATCTTCATAAGTTTAAATATCGGTATAATGATTCAAAGACATGGTACTTTGATTACAGGCACAGGAAAACAAGGTGTCTTACTGCAGAAAATGACGAAACAGACTCAATAAATCAAGAAGTACCTCAAGATATTATTAAAGCAGCACAAAGTAGTATTATTTCCGGAGTCAAAACAAATGAAGCGAGAGATGAAAATGCGTTGGAAATGGGTTCGTGGGGAGTTGTTTATCATTATAATGTAACGGTCGACAATACAGGAACCCGAACAAAAACAATAAAATACAGAGTGAGGACAACTGCTCATTATACAATAATAGGTATACGGGAAAGTGATAGTGATATATATACATTTAAAGATACTGGAAATAATACAGAGTACCAAATGCCGTTTGAAGTAGATGTGCCTCCCGGACAAACAACGTTTGAAATTGTGACACTATGCGGCGGCGGTCATGGCGGTTTGGAAAATGCGATTGTAGTTGAATAGGGGGTAACAATGAAGAAAGTATTTATAGTTTTAGTGTGCAGTATGTTTTTAATGTGTTTTAATGCAGAAGTTAATGCAGAAGAAATACAAGGTTTATCTGAAAAAATTGATGGGTTAATAATAGAAAAGAATTTTACTGAAGAACAATTTAAGGAGATGGATAAGCAATATATAGACGGGTTTGATAAATGGTTTTGGAATGAGTATTTAACACAAACAAAAATGTTAGGAAAGATGAACACAGACAGCGATGAGGAAGAATATGAGTATTGTCTGAATAGGGATAGACCGGATTATTCGTGTGGTGTGTTGATAACTCAACTTAAATCGA
>CAJLFL010000113.1 GCA_905205855.1 uncultured Eubacteriales bacterium
CTCCTTATAAAGTATACTTAGATCCTTTTTTGTTTCTTTCATAGCTTTTTCAATTTTACTTTCAACAACGGCGTTTTCCGTTTCGAAATCAAACGGTCCATGCTCAAAAACAATGTATTCTCCCTCCTGTACATTCATTATCTGCATCTGCGGCGGTATTTCCCCTGAATAATCTGCCGGCAGGCGTATACCGTAAGCTTCGGCAAGCGGTATTCCCCAACTGCATATTCTGCCTTCAGGCTCGTTAATATATGCCGCAACCTGACCGCTTCCGCTGTCTGCTTCTTCGCCATTCACATCATCAAGCTTTCCCTTAATACTGTCAAGCAGACCGCAGATTGTTTCACAATCCTGCTCCGGAATCAGACTTTGTTTCTGCCAAAAATCCCAATATCCTATGCTTTCATAGTTTCTTATATGCAAAAACTTATGCGCCGGAATTGTCACAAAATATGTTTTTACACCGTCAAATGAATCTGCCATTCCTGTACCTCCTATATCTAATAAATAACAGTCAAAGGGCTTGATTACCGTACGCAGCACAACAGGTTTTGGATTTTTGCGGTATTCGCTTGGTGTAATGCCATACGAATCCTTAAGTGCTCTGGTAAAGGCTTCGTTTGATGAAAAACCGTAGTTCATCGCTGTTTCAAGTATACCTTTATCAGAATCACGAATCTCCTTTAATGCAAACGCAAGCTTTCTGCCGTGCAAATAGTCACGCAACTGCATCCCGGAAATCTCTCTGAATTTTCTTGATACATAATACTCGGAATATCCAAGAAAACCAGCAAGCCGTTTCAAAGTTAAAGAACTATCTTCTTTATCCTTTATACATCTGTCAATCTCATACACTATACTTTGCACGTTTCTATGCCACTCACACATTTGTTTTCCCTCCTATGCACACGAGAGTAATCTGCCCCGCCTGAAATAGCATGCTTTCAGCATCTTTCGGCTCTGCTGAGTACATTATAGCATTTTAATTCAACATATTCTTGATATTTGTTGCACAAATGCAGCTAATACAAAAAGCGACGGCATAAGCCGTCACTTTTGTTAAATATCCCGTCCCCATAACTCAATTTGAGTAAGCGCAGCAAAATTCTGACTTCCGTCATGCTGCAGCGGATCAAGTCTTGAAAGCTTAAGCCACTCGGTTGTGTGTTTTCCGAGTTCAAAGGTCTGACCTGTATCGGATTTTTTGGGATTGATTTCGATTGCAAAACCGTCCGACAATTCTATGCGTGCAGTATGCCAATAGGTGTCATGTTCTTTACCTTCATCATTTATTGAATAATCGGCTCTGAGAAAAAGTACAAGTTTGTCAGCTTCAACCGGTCTGCCAAAGTACACCGCCAAAGTCAAATCCTCATGCACCGCTCCGCCCCATGAATGATACGGATAATCACCGTGCCCATCCGTAATTGTAATACCGTCTATTGCATTTCTTGCATAAAAACAGCCTTCGTTTCTGGTAACACGGTTGGCATAAACATGAGGATATGCCGTTATCTCGCCCTTTTCAATCGCTGCTGATTCATTTGGATTACTCCACTCCGGCGCATCAGGATCAACAACCTCATCGGACATTCTGTAGTCAAGCGGATTAAGGCAAAGATTTCTGTATTCTTTTATTTCATCATCAGCAGCTGACTTTGCCGTTACGGTTTGCTCACCGTCAAATGTTCCTTTTTCAAATCCGCGCAACGCCTGTCCTGCCGGAATCGGAAACTCAAATTCACCGTTCGGAATATAAATTATTGCTTCTTTAACGGTATCATGAAGTTTAATTTTTATGTATTTCGCCTCGTCTGATTTGAATACAAGCTTATCACCCTCGCTATATCCGCTGCTGACAAGCACCGCATCATTTTTACCGGCAGTAGAAACAACGATATTGCCGTTGCTGTCTTTCTGTTCTATCGTCAAGCTCATTTCTATTCTCCTTATCTTATATCCTTCATTGCAACATGATCCATATCATCAAAGGTCTGATTCTCGCCTGCCATACCCCATATAAAGGTATAATTCTTTGTTCCTACACCGCTGTGTATTGACCAGCTGGGAGAAATAACAGCTTCTTCATTACGCATAACAATATGGCGTGTTTCGGTTGGCTCGCCCATCATATGAAATACAACGTCATCCTCGCCGAGTTCAAAATAGAAATATACCTCCATTCTTCTCTCATGAGTGTGACAAGGCATTGTATTCCAGTTGCTGCCTACATCAAGTGCTGTCATTCCCATAGAAAGCTGACAGCTTTCGCATACATCCGGATGAATATACTGATTTAAGGTTCTCTTGTTACATTCTTCAACAGAACCGAGATAACGCTTATTTGCCATCTCAAGAGTAATCTTTACTGTCGGGCATTTTCTGTGTGCAGGTGTTGAATTCATATAAAATTTTGCCGGATTCTGAGGATTTTTACTCTTGAACGAAACCTCTTTTATGCCAAGTCCTGCATAAAGACCGTCCTTATGGTCAAGCTCATATTCCTCGCCGTCCAATATAACAACACCGGCTCCGCCCACATTTATAACTCCAAGTTCGCGGCGTTCCAGGAAATAATCAACACCAAGTTCATGACCTGCCTCAAGCGAAAGAGTTTCGTTTACCGGACAGATTCCGCCAACGATTATTCTGTCGACATGACTGTATACAAGGCGAACCTTGTCAGGCGTAAACAAATCCTGAATTAAAAAGTCGTTACGCATACGGTCTGTAGTATAATGCTTTGCATCCTCTGGATGCCACGGGTTTCTGATTTCGATTTCCATAATAATTTCCTCCTGTTTTTTAATCACAAATTTCAATTTCAAATGCCGCACTGAATTTTTCTCCCGGCATTAACGTTTTCATTCCGCATTTACTTTCTATTCTGCTGTCTTCATTATCTCTAAAGCCCATGCTTATCCACGGTTCAAGACACACAAACTCTGCTTCCTCCGGCTCACTTTTTGTCCACACCGCAAAGGTCGAAAAGCCGTCATAAGAGAACTTTATTCCTTTATTTTCATGATTTATAAGCTTTACGGATTTAGACTTAATATCCTCAAATATCATAGCGTCATTATTGAATAAAGAGCGTTTAATATTTATGGTTTTTCCGCCGTTCAGTATTACCTCTTTTTTATCAGCACTGATGGAATCATCCGGATTTACATAATTTGATTCAAGCAATTCTTCTTTCTCAAATTCCAGTCTGTAGTCCGTAAACTTGTCGCCGTCATACATCGGTACATTAAATGCCGGATGACCTCCAAGTCCGAATATCATAGCTTCCTTGTCTGTGTTTTTTACTCCAAACGAAACCGTAAGACAGCTGTTGTTCAACGCAAACTTTACACAAAACTCAAAATCCCACGGATAAAACTTTTTTGTTTCCCCGCTGCTTTTGAGTTCAAATTTAACGCTTGAATTCGTTTTATCGGCAACATTCATAACCAAATCTCTCGCAAAGCCATGTTTCGGCATCGGATAATCCTTGCCCTTAATTGTCAGGATGCCATCTCTCAGCCTTCCTACTACCGGAAAAAGTATCGGCGCACAGCCGCTCCAGTATTTAGCGTCACGCTGCCAGATATACTCTATATCATTTTTAACCAATGAAATAAGCTGTCCACCCAGAGTGTCAATTTCAGCCGTCATACCGCCGAGTTTAATTTTCTCTGTTTTTGCCACTTAACTCACCTCTTAAAACAATCCCGGAATATTAAGTCCGCCCGTCAGCTGTCCCATTTGTGCAGAGCTGTCTGCTTCAAGCTTTCTCAATCCCTCGTTTACAGCTGCAACTATTAAATCCTGAAGCATCTCTATATCATCCGGATCTACAACTTCCGGCTTTAATTCAATTTCCTTTATCTCTCTTGTACCGGAAACAACAACCTTAACCGCTCCGCCGCCTGAGGTTGCCTCATAAGTCTTATTTTCCATTTCCTCCTGCATTTTAAGCATTTGCTCCTGCATTTTCTGCGCCTGCTTAATCATCTGGTTCATGTTTCCGCCGCCCATACCTCTTGGGAATCCGCCTTTTGCCATATTATCAAACACTCCTTTAATTGTTTATTATATCTATTTTATCTCCGAGAATATTCTTTTTGGCTGCCAAATCCATTATTCCGGCAGCCACATTATTTTTCTTTTTTTTTTCACCTTTTATATATGCCACCGCTTTTATTTGTTTTCCGCTGACACGTGTAAACAGCTTTGACAAATACTCCAGTCCCTCAGGTTTTGCAATTCTGCTGTAAGCAAACTGGCTGTCAAGTTCCAGTTCAACCGTTGTCCCGTCAAAATACGCCTTGCCGTTATACAAAAAGGCATATAAAGATTTGCTTTCTTTTTTTATCTCAGAAAGCGCCTCTGCCCAATCCTGCCATTCCCCCTCGGCAGTTGATGCTGAGACTGCTTTATCTGAATCTACGGTCTTTGCAGCAATAGTGTCATCTTGTTTTTTGTTTTCAGCTACATTCCACGGCGGTGCATCCGTTGAATTCTTTTTTTCCTCCGCCGGTTTTTTCACTTCAACAGCTGTTGAAGCAGAATTCACACTAATATCACGTACTATCCGTTCAAGCTTATCTATTCTTGCCAAAAGCGCCTCAGGTGCGGTACTGCAGCTTGGAGTACACATTTTAACAACGGCAATTTCAACAGCCAGTTTAGGATCTGTCATCCATTTTGATTGATTTATCGCTTCACTCAAAACCCGGACATAATACAATATTGTTTCTACCGAGAACAGTTCAGCCTGTTTTTTAAGTTTTTCTGCGCTTTCAGCAGTTTTTTCAAGCAATTTTTCCGGTGAATCTGCCGTCCGGCACAGCATAAGGCTGCGAAAATGCCGGACAAGTTCTTCAAGAAAGTTTTGCGGTTCTTTCCCGCGGTGCAAAAAATCGTCTGCAAGCATCAAGGCTCTCTGAGTGTTACATTCCGCTGCCGCTGCCGCTATATCAAACAACAGTTTTGGGTCAGCAGCGCCCACAATTTCAGTTACTGCTTCTGCCGTCAGTCTTTCCTCGCCATATGCAGCACATCTGTCAAGCAAGCTTAGTGCGTCACGCATTGAACCGTCACCGAACTGGGCAATAAGCTCGATTGCCTCCGCATCTGCATCAATCAGCTCCTTCTCCGCTATCATAGAAAGTCTTGCAGCAATTTCAGCAACGCCTATCCGGCGAAAATCAAATCTCTGGCATCTTGAAAGAACCGTTGCCGGGATTTTATGCGGCTCTGTTGTTGCAAGAATAAAGATTGCATGAGCCGGAGGCTCCTCAAGCGTCTTGAGCAGAGCATTAAAAGCCTCAGATGTGAGCATATGAACCTCATCTATAATATATACCTTATATGTGCACCCGGATGGGGTATACATAATCTCATCTCTTATATCGCGGATATTTTCCACTCCGCGGTTACTTGCCGCGTCCATCTCATATACATCCATTATTGTGCCGTCAAGAATACCGCGGCAGGTCGGACATTCATTGCAAGGCTCTCCGTTGTGCGGATTCTCACAATTTACAGCTCTTGAAAATATCTTTGCCGTAGAGGTTTTTCCGGTACCGCGTGTACCGCAGAACAGATATGCGTGTGCAATTCTGCCTGATGCAATACCGTTACATAATGTTTCGGATACCTGATTCTGTCCGATGACATCACCAAAGGTCATAGGCCGCCACTTTCTGTAAAGCGCCTGATATTCCCCTCCCATAAATCCGACCTCCTTTATAACATAATAAAAAGTCATGTGCTTGTCTTTGAAACGCCCCTACCCGCGTTACCCGAACAGTAAGCTCAGGTCTGGCTGCCTTGCGGCACACCGAAATATCTGCTTATCGCTGCTGCGTTCCCGCCCTGACGAGGTTCACAGGTTCCGATTGCACAAGACCAGACCGTCAACACCACTTGAACAGGTCAGACCGGACACGGTCATCCCTCATGACAAGTTTTCATCCCCTCTATAGCGGATTGAGGGTTACAAGGCACCGCTACCGCCCCAATTTAACATGACTTGATTATTATACCACAAACCCATACATTAAGTCAATGAATTTTTATACCAATATTTGAAAATTACTTATCTTCTTGATTTTCTGTAGCCGCCCGGAGTTGTTCCCGTCACGCTCTTAAATATGCGGCAAAAGTATTCGGAAGAATTAAAACCGCTTAAAGCTGCTATTTCATCTATTGATTTATTGGTTGAAACAAGCATTTCGCAGGCATCCAAAGCCTTTTTTGAATTTATGTATTTTATTACCGATATGCCTGTGTTTTCCTTGAACAATCTGCAAAG
>CAJLFL010000114.1 GCA_905205855.1 uncultured Eubacteriales bacterium
ACGATGTAGGAAAAGGTGCTATACTCGATTTTGCGGCAAAGGAAAGGATAAGAGCGGAAAGGCTTTTAAAAAACTGCTCGGTACAGATTGAAATTCCCAAATATACAAAAGAGGAGTTTGAAAAGAACAAGCCGTCACTTGCGCTGGCAAATATGTTTTATGAGGATAGTGTGCCGTACTCCTATGACGACTATATGATGCATTTAAAACAAACCGGGGAATATGCAGAGAAAAGACAGAATTTTATAATAAAATCGGGTTCGGCGGACCTATTTCTGCCCTTCAGAAACATTCAGGTTATTATAAACAAAGGAAAGTGGGTGCTTATATCCAAGAATAATGCACCGGCAATACATTTCCTGATACAGCATCCGATACTGAGAAAGGCAATAGAGGATTTAACTGATTTGAAATTACCGTAAATGGCATTGACATTTACGGTAATTCTCTGTTATGAAAGTGTTTTTTATTGTAGTATATATTTGACATATTTTATAATAGGGAGATGAGTTTTAATGAATTTGAAAAAAGTATTGGTGGCAGTACTGTCAGGGGTAATGCTTTCATCGGCTTTCGGTACGGCGTATGCGTGGGATATTTATGACACAGATTATGGTATGGAATGGAACGAGCAAAGTAAAACCGCAGTAACCGATGATATGGAGGAGTATCGCCAAAATGATTCGCTCGAATCATTGGTGTATACTATCCGTGATGACGGCTCGGCAATGATTACGAGTTATTCGGCTAAATTCTGGCAAGATCCCGATCCGAATTTTACGGTTGAACTTAATATTCCGTCCGAAATAGACGGACATCCGGTCACAGCGATAGGTGACGGAGCACTTCGTGAAAGTGCAACGAAAATTTCCGGCATCACGCTTCCGCCTACGATAAAGGAAATCGGAAACAGAGCCATTGACTGTCGGTACTTAAAGTACCTTAAATTAAACGACGGTCTTGAGGTTATAAAAGACGCAGCCATTAACTGCGGTGACATACTCGAAACTCTTGTAATTCCCGACAGTGTAAAATACATAGGTAACGAAGCAATATGCGGCGAGGCACTTAAAAATATTACGATGCCAAAAAACCTTGAATATATGGGAAAGAGAATATTCTACGGCACGGCATATGATAAAGACGCAAATAACCGTGTGGGCGGAATCCAGTATCACGGGCAGTATCTGATTGCCGGAATAAGAATAGGCTATGCCACGATAGAAAATCCGGATCCGTCTGCGCCTACAGAAAACAAACAGATTCATGAGTGGGAGGCTGTCGGCGATATTGAAATCCGTGAGGGTACAACTCTTATGGGTGTTGACGCATTTGAAATGTCAGATATTACTTCGGTTAAATTCCCATCAACTTTAAAATCAATTTCAAAGCTTGGTTTTTATTGGTGTAAAAATCTTAATAATGTTGTGATTCCGGGAAATGTAAAGGAAATCGGCGATAATGCCTTTTCGTGGTGCGAAAATCTTTCAAATCTTACAATTTCCGAGGGAGTTGAAAGAATCGGCAGTGCGGCATTCTTCCGCTGTAATAATCTGAATGAGGTGACAATTCCGCGAAGTGTTAAACAAATTGATATGCATGCCTTCGGCTGGGATTATGTAAATGATTATGATGTGAGAAACGAAAACCTTGTAATTAAGTGTTACAGCGGTACGGCTGCGGAGCAGTATGCGCGAGACAACGGCTTTAAATGTATATTGCTTGATACGGGCGAAGTGATTGAGAAGGGCGAGCCTACCGCTGCCGCTGACGACAGATATACCTGCGAGGAAAAAGGAAACAGCTGTGCGGTAAAGAGATTTAAGGATATACAGAGTGCAGACGGCGATCCGAACCACCGCGGAATTGAGTTTTGTCTTGATAACGGAATTATGACCGGAACGGGTGCGGATACGTTTTCGCCCGATGACAGTATTACAAGAGCGCAGTTTGCTACAATGTTCTATCGTCTTGTCGGTCAGCCCGCAGCCTCAGCAAACGGCAGATTTAGTGATCTTACTGAGGACTGGTATAAAAATGCGGTGAACTGGGCAGCTGAAAACGGTGTGGTTACTGGAACAAGTGCAGATACATTCTCTCCGTACGAAACTGTCACCAGAGAACAGATTGCGGCTGTTTTTTACAGATATGCACAAACGAAAGGTATTGATGCTTCACTTGATGATTCGGGTATTTCGTCTGCTCTTGAGGGCTATAATGACTATTCGGATATATCTGACTATGCAAAGGTTCCTGTTGCGTGGTGCTTTAAGGAGGGAGTTATGTTTATTCATTCCGTAAACGGATATGAATATGCAATTTATCCAAAGGTCGCTCCGTCAAGAGCTGATACTGCAACAATGTTTTTTAAGTTTTCTTATGTGCTGAATAATAATTAGAGGTAAAGCTATGCTGAAACATAAAATTCTATCATTTGCAATTATAATTTGTTTACTTTTTACGTTTGCGCCGTCTTATACGTTTGCCGCGGTACAGAGCGGCAGCTGCGGTGATAATCTGACATGGAGCTGTAATTCGTCGGCAGGGACGCTTACAATACGCGGTACCGGTGATATGTATGATTATGATTACTTTGCGGACGCTCCCTGGAGATATTTAAATTTTGAAACCGTGAATATAGAAAGCGGTGTTTTGAGTATAGGAGAAAGAGCCTTTTCCGGCTGTACCTATATTAAAACTGTGAATCTGCCGTCAACTGTAAATGATATTGGTAAGGACGCTTTCTATAACTGCAGTCTCATTACGGAGATAAAGCTTCCGTCATCATTAAGGAACATTGGTGACTATGCTTTCGGCAGCTGCAGCAAGCTTTCCGGAATAACTTTGGCGGAGGGAATTGAATCAATAGGCTCGTATGCTTTCAGCGGCTGCGCTCTTACGGAGGTTGTCATACCAAAAAGTCTGCAGAATATGGGAGATAACTGCTTTGGCAGCTGCACAAAGCTGACAAAATTTACTGTTGCTGACGGAAATCAATATTTTTCAGCTGACGGTGATGGTGTTTTGTATAATGCGGATAAGACAAGGATAATCAAGCGCCCTCCGGCTATGCCGGGCAGCAGCGCTATAGTGCCCGATTTCGTAGAAATAATCGGGTACGGCGCATTTGCTGATTGCTCCGGTATCACAGCCGTAACAATTCCGGAGGGAGTAACTGAGATTGAGCGCAATGCTTTTGCAAGGAGCGGACTTACCTCTGCAGTGGTATATGCCGGTGTTAATTATGGTGTGGATGTGTTTTCAGGATGTAAAAATCTTGAAAGCGTTATAATAGAAGATGGCGTCAAGGTTATATGCAGCGGTATGTTCAATGATTGCAGTAAGATTTCGGACATAACAATTCCCGAAAGTGTAGAAAGCATAGAATCATTGGGCTTTGGAAGATGTACGGGATTGAAAAACGCTGTAATCAGCAATGGTGTCAGGATAATTGATATGTGGGCATTCATGAACTGCAGCAAGCTTGAAAAAATCAATATTCCGGACAGCGTTGAGAGGATTTATAGTGAGGCATTTAAAGCTTGCACAAACGTATCTGAGGTATATATAGGAAGCGGACTTAAATCAATTATTTCAAGCGCATTCAGCGGTGATACATTGATTAAGTCGATTACCGTATCTGAGGAAAACAACAGGTTTTCATCGGACAATGGCGTTTTGTATAATAAAGACAAGACGCGGCTTCTGATATATCCGCAAAGCAAGCCTGAAACGGAATACGTTTTGCCGTCAACTGTCAAAACAATAGAGTATTCGGCATTTTCAGGCTGCAAGAATATTGAGAGGATAGTGTTAAATAACGGGCTTGAAGAAATTATGGGAAATGCCTTTTACAACTGTACAGCGCTTAATGAGGCAGATATACCGGAATCGGTCGTTAAGGTTGGTGCAGGTATCTTTAAAAACACGGCTTTTTATAATGAAAATGATAATGAGGATGCTTTATATAATTGCCGATGGCTGCTTGAGGTTAATTCAAAGCTTAAAGAGCTTACGGTAAATTCCGGTACAAAGGGGCTCGCGGACGGAATATGCAGCAGCTGGTCGTGCGATATTGAAACCGTATTGATTCCGGCAAGTGTAAAGATACTTCCTGTTGAAGCATTTGAAGGACTGGATAACCTGAAACAGATTGTGGTTGATACTGATAATGCGTTGTATAGTACGATTGACGGTATTTTATACAATAAAGAAAAGACACAGCTTATATCATATCCGCAGGGCAAGGCTGATTCCGAATATCGGATTCCCGATACGGTAACGGTGGTTTCTGATAATGCGTTTTATAAGTGCGGTAATTTAACTTCTGTTGCTTTTCCGAATTCCGTCAGAGCCGTAGGAGAGGACGCCTTTTACGAATGTGAAAAGCTTGAAAGGATCAGCCTGAACGACGGGCTTAAAAGCATAGGCTCAAGGGTGTTTTCGTGGTGCGAAAGCCTTGCGGAAATCAGTATTCCTCAAAGTGTGATTTCAATCGGTGCTGATGCTTTTTATTACAATAAGATTTACCGGGATAAGAGTAATTGGGATAACAACTTCCTTTATGTCAGTGACTGCCTTGTAAGCGTAGATTGCAGCAGTGTTGATAATTTCGGTGAGGAATTGCTTATAAAAGAAGGAACTCGTCTGATTGCCGACCGTGTGATAGCGTATAATCTTAATAATGTCAAAAAACTTTATCTGCCTGAAAGCCTGGTGTATACAGGCAGCGGAATAGCAAGCAGATGTATGAATCTTGAAGAAATTATTGTTGCTGACGGGAACACAAGCCTTAAGGCTGCAGACGGAGTTTTGTATGACTATGATATGAAGAAGCTTATTCAGTATTCACGCGGCAAGAATGATACAAAATTCAGTATACCGGATACGGTTACAGAGATAGGAAGCCTTGCAATGGAATATTGTGATAAAATAGAACAGCTGGTTATTCCGGACAGTGTGAAGAAAATAGATGATGATGCGTTTTATTATGCGGAAGCACTGAAAAAAATAATATATGCGGCAGAACGCGAACAATGGGATAAAATCATTATTGGCGATGGCAATGATGCACTTGAAGACGCGGAACTGGAATGTGTCGAACAATATGTTGATGTTTCGGTGGTTCGCGGTGAAGATAAGTGTGCGGCGGAGGCTTTATTGTATGGGATACAGAATGGAAAAACGGTTATAGCTGCCGCTTATAAGCAAAACGGCAGATTACTGGATGTGCAGCTTGTCAGGTATGATGGCAGCAAGCCGACATTTATGCTTGATAAAGATGCGGATATAATAAAGGTTTTTGTTTGGAATGAGGATATGAGCGCGCCTGTACTAAAGCATCCGGCAGTGATAAGCCTATAATAACCAAAAGGGTGACATCTGTCACCCTTTTTTAAATTTGAAATTAAAACAAGCGCCTTTCAAGCTCTGCACACAGATAGTGATATACGGGAAGATGATATTCTTGAACCTTAAAGGTTTCTGTTTCCGGAACTTTTATAACTACATCACAGATTTCGTCCATAGCACATTCACGGTTTCCGGTCAGACCGATTGTTTTAAGTCCGATAGCGGAGGCGGTCTTTAACGCGGCAACAACATTTTTTGAATTGCCGGAGGTTGAAATTCCCATAACAAGGTCGTTCGGTCTTGCATAGGCGTAAACCATCTGTGCATAAATAAGCTCCGGATCAACATCATTTGCAAAAGCGGTCATAACTCCTGCGTGTGCAGCAAGCGAAACCGCAGGTATGCCGCGCTGAAGCTTATCGGCTATGCGTTTGCCGTCATCTCCGTATTTTTCAATCAGCATTTCTTTTGCATCCGAGTCTGCCGGACGCAGGCTTAAAAAGCCTTTCATAAGCTCGCCGACAATATGATCGCAGTCGGCACAGCTTCCGCCGTTTCCGCAGAACATAAGCGTTCCGCCTGCATTATATGTATCTTCAAGCAGATTAACAGCCTTTTCAACATCATTGCGGCAGACGGAAAGCGCCGGATAACGCTTTAAAAGTTCTTCCATTTTTATTTCTCCTTTACGCTTTCCCAATCCTTTAAAAATCTCTCAATTCCGGCATCGGTCAGCGGATGCTTCATCATCTGACACAAAACCTTATAGGGAATGGTTGCAATATGTGCGCCGCTTAAAGCTGCGTCAACAGCATCCTGAGGGCCTCTGATGCTTGCAGCTATTATCTCGGTATCAATAGCATGTATATCAAAAATTTCTGCAATTTCTTCTATCAAAGTGTTTCCGGAGGACGCAATGTCGT
>CAJLFL010000115.1 GCA_905205855.1 uncultured Eubacteriales bacterium
CAGTTTCTTCTGTTTTATAGTTTTTCAGAAATTCCTCCACAGCCTTATGTCCTGCGTTTTCCATCATTTCTATATAAGCAGTACCGTTTTCGTAGGCTTGGCGTTCAATTTCTTTCATTTCCTTTGCAGTCACAGGAGTCAACTTCATTATTACTTCACCTCGTGTAATATATTAACATAACAGCAGTAATAAATCAAGGCGTGAGAACAGAGCTGCCTGATAACAGATTTGAACTTTATGAATAATATAAAATGGGAGCATAACAAAAGGAAGGAGGGACAAACTGTGAACATTTTTCTGATAGCCGGTCATGGTGACGGCGACAGCGGCGCAGTAGGAAACGGCTATAAAGAGGCTGATTTAACGAGAGAAGTAGCGAATATTATTCCTGAATTTCTTTCCGCATATGCAAATGTCACAGTTGGAGATACAAACAGAGATTGGTTTAAATGGCTCAAAAGTCATAGCTTTGATTTCAAACCTTATGATTATGTGCTGGAAATTCATTTTAATTCCGGTGCCGGCGATTTAACGGGTGACGGAATTATAACTGGTACGGAGATATATGTGACCAAAAGTGAAAAAGCTATAACGGTAGAGGAGGATATTTTAGAGCAAATGTCCGAAATTGGTTTTACCTCACGTGGTGTCAAGCGTAAAAATTTCAGTGTGATTTCAAAGGTCAAAGCTCAAGGAGTATCATCAGCGCTTCTGGAGGTTGCATTCATTGATGATAAAGATGATATGGAATTGTATCAGTTAAAAAAATACAGTGTTGCATGGGCTGTATCGCGGGGAATCGCAGAGGGGTTTAATCTTATATCAAAGGAGGAGTTAACATTGACTCAATATGAAGAATTGAAAGATAGAATAAATAATCTGGAGGATAAAGTAAAGGATGCCGAAATGATATACAACTATATTGATGATAATATGCCGGAATGGGCAAGACCGACAATTAAAAAACTGGTTGATAAGGGCTGGTTGAAAGGAAATGACAACGGTGAACTTGAATTAAGTGACGATATGCTCAGAATCTTTGTTGTAAATGACAGAGCAGGTATGTATGATAATTAAAAAATAGAGCCATGCATAAATATACATGGCTCTATAAAAACTATTCTTAATCTTTAATCAACTGATAAACTCCCCATATCATTTTGGCAGCTTCCGCTCTGGTTGCTGTTCCGCGCGGGAGAAATGTTCCGTCTTCATAGCCGCTTATAATGCCAAGACCAACCAGCTCTGCAACAGCATCTTTGGCATACGTAGCAATAGAATCGTTGTCACTAAACGACAATTCAGCTCTTTTGCCGCGGCTGCCGAGAGCACGGTACAAAATTGTAGCCATATCCTGGCGCATTATTGATTCGCCTATACCAAAATATTCATTTGATTGTCCCTGTATATAGCCTGCTTGAGATGCCGAAGCAACATATGGAGCGTACCATGCGTCATTTTTGACATCAACAAAGCCGGTATTGCTTACAGCTGAGGTTGATATACCAAAAAGCTGCACAACCATTTTAGAAAATTGCTCTCTTGTCACAGCACCTTTGGGGTTGAATATTCCATTTTCCATACCGTTTACAATTCCGGCATAGTATAATCCCTCAATTGCTTCCTTTGCCCACGAATATCCTGAAATATCAGTAAAGAGTTCCTGCTCAGGCTCGTCATCATTGCTGTTATTGTTGTCATCCTTACCTTGATTTGACGGAAACTGCGTTCCGCCGTTTGTATTATTATCTGAGCTTGTGTTACCTGAGGACGAACTGCCGGAACCTTTGCCTATGCCGCCGGGCCTGTTTGCAGTTGCAGTCTGTGCGACAGTAATAGTTTGAGTATCAACAAGTATTTTAGCATTTTCTAAAATATAATATCCTTTAATTGTTATTTTTTCACCTTCGGGATACTTGTTTCTTTCGGCATACATTCCGACTTTTCTTGTCGTAAGATTTGAAGCAAAGTCAGTAGTAGCTTCATCAATCAAATTACCGTTTTTGTCAGTAACCTCAACTAAGAGAGATGATTTTAAGCTGTCCGGCAAGGTCTTTTGACGTTTAAATGTGATATTGTATGATAGCTGGTAGGTAACAAGATCAACGGTCATGGTCGGAATATCGTCTATTCCGTTTTCGATCAGAGCAATTTTTTCTTTATATCCGTCAATGCAGGATAATAAATATTTTTTGGTTTCTGCCTTTCCTGTATAATTCTTGTCAACAATATTGTAAACTTTATCAAGACTAAGTTTTACAGCGTCAAGACAATCGGTATAATAAACATATTCACTGATATTCTGGATTGCAGAAATTTGTTTATCACAAGAATAAACAAGATTCTCGTAATCAATATTCTTGTCATTCAGAACAGAATCAAGAACAGTTTTTTTGGCATTATAATCAGACAGCGTATCCTGCAGCTGGGTATATGCCAAAGTATCCTCCAAACCACTCAGACTTAAATTCTTTTTTGTATCATAAACATCAAATACAAATTGATAATTAAGGATATTGGATTCATCTAAATTCTTAATTAAAAAGCCAAGCTCTATCAGACCTCTGCAATCATACATTCTGCCGAGTGTACTGCTTATCTTATCAAGATTTGCTGCATTAAATCCGTAAAATTCAAGAACCTTATTGACATTATCTTTGTTTTGTAAAGATTCGTATGCATCCTTCGCCTCTTTAACTCGTTTTATATAGTCGCTGAGCGAAGCAAGAGATTCTTTGCCGTCAGAATCAGTCTGATAATATGAAATCTTATCCGGCTCGCTGAACTCTTTAAGTATAGCGGTGACGGTATCATAAATCTTTTTCTCATCAACATTTAATTCCGGTATAACATCGCCCTCTTTAAAGGTTAAGGCTGTAGTTATGTTTATCGTTTTTTTATCGCTTGTTACGATGGAAAAATCTTTAACGGCAACAATATCAGACGAAGGAACGGCAGCAGCACTGTCTATTACAAGAGAGAACAGCTGACCGGCTTTTGAAACGCCTGCTGAATTTCTTTCAAGCTTAAAAGCGATTTCCGTTGTAGAGTCGGTAACGGATTTTTTTGTATAATCCGCAAGAATGTCGTAGGATTTAACCTCTGCACCCGTAAAGGAAAAGGTGCAGCTCATTTCTGTAAACTCCGGTATATCGGTCAATGTTGTAAAAATAAGCTTGTACTGCTTTTCCGAATCAGTTTTATAGTATGAGGCACATAGTGAAACATCCATGCTTTCTTCCGAGGATGTTTCCTCTGAGGTTTTCTCTGCTAAAAATTTTTTTTCAGAAATACTTTCCTGCTCTGCCGCAAACGCAGGTGCTACTGATGCAAACGCAATAGACACAGCTGCAAGCAAAGCAAAAAGTTTGTTATACTTTTTCATCATGATATTTAGGCTCATCCTTTCATGTTTATTATAATAATTATAACATTGTTAAATATATTGTCTATAAATTTTATATAACAATTATGTTACAAATACAATATAATGTATAAAATGATTGTATACAGACTTAAAAAAGTCCATATGTTCCACTTTTTTCTTGACAATTTTTCGACTGATTATTATAATAATAAGAAGCAGGCATATGAGATTTTAACACATGATAATTTAAAAAAGTAGAGCTCTGAAAGCGCAGTACTTAAATGCACACATTACATCAGTGTTATCTCTGCATGTCCGGGCATAAAATTTAAAATGAAACGGTGATTATAATGAACGAAACAACGATAAACGGCGATTATGTTGCAATAGCAGCAGAGGAGGACGGCGTTACAATTATTGGTATAACGCGCGGAAAAGATACAAAGTTTCATCATACCGAAAGGCTTGATAAAGGCGAAATTTATGTTGCTCAGTTTACAGAGATTACTTCTGCCATTAAAATCCGCGGCAAAGCAAAGCTGTATACCAAAATGGGTGTAATACAATCGGGAGAATAATAAATTTAACAGTGGAGGTTACTGGATGAAAAGACGTACTAAAATAATTTGCACACTTGGACCGGCAACGGATAATCCTACAGTTTTAAGCGAGCTTATGCTCAGCGGAATGAATGCTGCAAGACTTAATTTTTCGCACGGCAGCTATGATGAACATTTAAAGCGTATAAATATGGTTAAAAAACTGCGTGATGAAATGGGTCTTCCTATCGCTTTATTACTTGATACAAAGGGACCGGAAATCCGTACGGGTTGTTTTAAGGATGGAAAAATAACCCTTAAACGCGGTCAAAAATTTACATTGACTCCCAAAGAAACAGAAGGTACAGAGGATAGTGTAAGTATTTCTTACGGCGATCTTTATCGTGATATAGAGAAGGGAATGCGTATTCTCATTGACGATGGTTTAATTGAAATGCTTGTTTCTGAAATAAACGGCGAAGACATAATATGCGAAGTTTTAAATGATGGTGTCGTAAGCGACCATAAAAGCATAAATGTTCCGGACGCAAATCTTACAATGGACTATATGAGTCCTAAAGACATTACAGATATAGAATTTGGTATACAGCAAGGAGTTGACTTTATTGCTGCGTCATTTGTAAGAAGCGCTTTTGATGTACTTGAGATAAAGCGTATACTTGAACAGCATAAAGCAACCGATATTCAGGTAATTGCAAAGATCGAAAACCGTCAGGGCGTAGAAGATATTGATAATATTTTACGTGCAAGTGATGGGATTATGATAGCACGCGGTGATATGGGTGTTGAAATTCCTTTTGAAGAATTGCCGTCAATCCAAAAAGAACTTATAGAAAAATGCTATATATCAGGTAAAAGAGTTATAACCGCAACTCAGATGCTTGAATCTATGACGCACAACCCACGACCGACAAGAGCGGAAACCTCAGATGTTGCAAATGCTGTTTATGACGGGACGTCTGCTGTTATGCTGTCCGGCGAAACAGCTGTCGGAAGTTATCCTGTGCGTGCGCTTAAAACAATGGCGCAAATCTGCACCAAAGCAGAGGATGATATAAATTATATAAAACGCTTTGAGGCGCGTCATTTTGATACGATAATCGGTGTGCCGAATGCAATAAGTCATTCCGCATGCACAACAGCACATGATCTTGGTGCTGCAGCTATTATAACTGTAAGCAAATCCGGATTTACTGCGCGTGTAATTTCGGGATTTAGACCAAATTGTCCGATTATAGCCGGCTGTATGAATGATAAGGTTTTCAGACAGCTTGCGCTTTCTTGGGGCGTTACGCCTATTCATACTAAAATGAAGAAGACTACGGATGCCCTGTTTGATCATGTAGTAGAGGAGGCTCTCGCGCAAACCAATCTTATAACAAAAGGAGATATAGCCGTTATAACCGGCGGTGCACCCCTCGGAATAAGCGGAACTACCAATATACTCAAGGTACAGCTTGTCGGGGATGTTTTGCTTAGCGGTATGTCAGCATCCAATAAATCTGTTTGCGGAACTGTATGCGTCGCAAAAAATACCGCGGAAGCTTTAAAGAATTTTAAAGACGGAGATATTTTGGTTATACCGGAAACCAATAATGACCTTGTCGGTATTCTGCGTAAGGCATCAGCTATAATTACCGAAAAAAGCGGTCTTACATCACACGCTGCTGTTGTCGGAATGACGCTTGATATACCTGTAATTTGCGGCGCGGAAGGTGCTACGGAGATACTTAAAAACGGCACTACTATTACAATAGACGGTTCGAGAGGTCAGGTTTACGGCGGAGTTGCAAAGATTGTATAATTTTATAAAACAGCAGGGAATGGTGACTTGTGTTTATGACAAAAATATCCGTTAGATACGGCGAAACTGATAAAATGGGTGTAGTATATCATGCAAATTATTTTCCATGGTTTGAGATAGGCCGGGAAGAACTTTTTAAAGCGTACGGAACAAGCTATGCAGAGGCTGAAAGCCGCGGACTTATGATGCCGCTGGTAGATTGCTATGCAAAATTTCATTGCGGAGCAAAATACGGTGACGAAGTATGGATAGAGGTTGTTCCGGAAAAGCTTGGTCCTGTCAAATGTAAATTTTCATACAAAGCATTCAGATGCTCTGACGACAAATTACTTACTACGGGATATACAACCCATTGTTTTACGAACACGGATATGCGCCCCCTTAACCTCAAAAAAACTTATCCGGATTTTTATGATATATTATGCAAAATGAGTGGTGATGTGAAGTGATACCCAACTATTTGACAACGGCAAGGCTTATTTTGGTGCCGGTTTTTGCGTATTTGGTTCTTGGCGCAGAAAATTTGCCTGCCGCAGCT
>CAJLFL010000116.1 GCA_905205855.1 uncultured Eubacteriales bacterium
CTCAGTGTTAAAAGGTTTTGCCAAATAATCATCTGCGCCGCTGTCAAGTCCAAGCACCTTGTCGGAAATCTCACTTTTTGCGCTCAGCAGCAGGACAGGAATATCGCAGCCGGAGCCTCTGAGCTGTTTAAGCACGGAAATACCATCAAGCTCAGGCAGCATAATATCCAGAATAATCAAATCATATATATTACTAAGCCCATAATCCAACCCGTCACGGCCGTTATATACCGCATCTGCTGAATAATGATTCTTTTTTAAAATATGAACAACCGCTTCCGATAAATGTTTTTCATCTTCCACAAGTAAAATTTTCATAGCCGGCTCTCCTTTCTGTTTTTTATCCGTTAATATATAATAACTCTTAAATCTTAAAATAACCTTAAAAAACTGATTATCCGACATGCCCTGCAGCTGAAAAGTTTAAACAGTGCAAATTTTTGTAAAAGGCAAAAAGGGATATAAAACGCACCTGTGCTCATTGTACGTTTTTCTATCCCTTTAATATTGGTTGAAAACAACTATATATTCTTTATTATTCCGCTCATTTCATCAAGCTTGCTTTCTATATCACGGACAAGTTTAAACTGATTTCTGGCTCTGTCAAGATTATGGTTCTCTCTGTGAACTCTGAAATACGTGTCACCGTTTAAATAGTCTGCCAGGAAACGTATTCCACACTCATATGTAAGCAACAAAGCCGACAGCGGCAGCAGTTCTATTTCCTTTTCGGTAAAGCAATCCGCTACCTCCTCCATAAAGCCTTTTGCAAACTGTCCGAACTTTTCAAGATCAAACCAAACCTTATCCAAATTGGTTTCATCCTCAACCGCACTTGAAGCCCCGAAACGCAGTGCATCTCCGAAGTCATACAGACTTGAACCGGGCATAACTGTATCGAGGTCTATAACGCATATTCCCTTATCCGTATCACGGTCAAACAAAACATTGTTAAGCTTTGTATCATTATGCGTAACACGAATCGGAACCTCACCGGCTGCAATCGAATTTACAACCTCAGATGCGTACTTACTGTATTCCAGTGCAAATTCTATTTCCTCCTTTACACTGTCCTTTCTTCCTGCCGCATCATTTTCTATCGCTTCTTTAAGCTGCTTTACACGCACAGGCGTATTATGGAAGTCAACAATGGTTTCATGCAGCTTTTCCGCAGGAAAATCATCAAGCATACGCTGGAATTTTCCGAATGCCTGTCCCGCATAATAAAGCTGAACCGGATTTTCCACTGTTTCATAGCAAACCGAATTTTCAACAAACTTATACATTCTGAAGCAGCTGCCATCCTCGGCAGTATAATAGTTTTTGCCGTCTTTTGTAAGAACAACATTTAAGGTTTCGCGGTTTACATCACCGCCGGCAGCTTCAATCTTCTTTTTCAAATGCTCTGTTACGTTATATATATTTTCCATAACTTCATCAGGCTTTTTGAAAATATTTGTATTTATCTTCTGAAGTATAAAACCCGGATTTCCCTCGCACAGATAGGTTTCGTTTATATGACCGTTTCCGTATGATTCTATCGGAGTTTCTATCGCAAATTTAGAACAAATCTCGTTAAGCTTATATCCCATCGTAATATCCCTCTTTAAATAACCTTTTCATAGCGTCAACAACCATCTGCTTATCTTCCTTATATGTTACGCCGTACCATTTTTCGTTTGTGTCAAAAACCTTTACCTTTTCGTTATAGTCATGCATCATAAGGTTTACAACAGACTGAATATAATACTCATCCTTAAGCGGATTTTTCATATTATTAAGGAAGTTGACAAAATCGTTTTCCATATAGTCAAATATTTCCGGTGTAAGTCCCCACATATTCATAGATACCGTTGTATCAAGCGGCACACCGCTGTTTTTGTCTATAGAAGTATGCTCGGTAATCTTTTTCAAATATCCGTCCTCTACTTCACATACTCCTCTGGCAACAGTTCCGTTCTCTGTAAGCGTATTGCCAAGCTTAAATCCGACCATGCATGTTTTATAACCGTTTACAAGGCTGTCATGAATTGTTTCAAATGTGCTTCTGCCGTAAAAATCATCTGCGTTTATCAATGCAAACGGTGTTGTCAGCTTATCCTTTGCACAATATACAGCGTGTCCTGTTCCCCACGGCTTTGTTCTTCCTTCCGGAACCTTAAATCCTCCCGGAAGATTATCCATATCCTGAAATACATATTCCACATCAACAGTCTTTTCTATACGCTGTTTTGTTATTTCCTTGAAGTCCTCCTCAATATCACGGCGTATAATGAACACGACTTTGTTAAATCCGGATTTAACAGCGTCAAATACCGAAAAATCAAGAATAACCTCTCCGTTCGGTCCAACCGGCTCTATTTGTTTAAGTCCGCCGAAACGACTGCCCATTCCTGCCGCCATAACTACTAACGTTGTATCCATAATTGCTCCTCCTGATATATATTTTTTCCTCACTCCATAATAGCTATTATATATACTTTTTAATAATATGTATTTGCACAAAACACAGTTTGTTTTACACTATTGTATCTAAAAGCATTGATTTTATACATGATTTGTGATACAATTTAAAAAAGGCGGTGAAAATATGCAAAAGTATACAGGCGCAAGCCTTAAAACCGAGCTTTTGATAAGCAAGCTTTATACCGTTCATTATTTTGAGTATTCAAATGACTTTAAATTTTCAGGCGAAAGACATGATTTTTGGGAATTTGTCTATGTTGACCGCGGCGAAGTAACAGCCGTTGCTGACGATAAAAGCTATGTCCTAAAGCAAGGTGATATTATCTTTCATAAACCCGGAGAATGGCACAATATTGCCGGCGGAGCAGACGCGGCAAATGTTGTTGTGGTTAGCTTTGACAGCAAATCGCCTGCTATGGACTTTTTCAGAAACAAAATATTAAAAGCGGGGCAAAATCAAAAGAATATTATTTCAAAAATAATATCAGAGTATTCCTCTGCATTCTCAACGCCGCTTAATAACCTGTATAGCTATAAACTTCAAAAAAAATCCGATGCGGTGATAGGTTCTCAGCAGCTGCTCAAACAGTATATATGTGAGCTTTTGTTTTCGCTTATGCGCAGCAGTCCGTCTGAAAACCAGCATCCGCTTATAAGTCTTAACCGTTCCGAAGCAATGCTGAATCTGATTATCGGATATATGCAAAACAATATGGCAGAAAGCATAACGGTAAACGACTTAGTCAGATACAGCGGCTCTAACAGAACAACAATATATGATGTATTTAAAGAAAACTTCGGTGTAGGACCTGTCAAGTATTTTATAAGACTGAAGATGGAAACCGCAAAAAAATATTTAAGAGAAAAAAACTATAACATAACTCAGATTTCGGAACTACTTGGATATTCAAGTATTCATTATTTTTCAAGACAGTTTAAATCAGAAACAGGAATGTCACCTATTGAATATTCTAATTCCATCAAGGCTATGACAGAAATATAAAAATACAATCAAACGCAAAAACACGCTTGGCTGAATAGCCAAGCGTGTTTTTTATAACCATCTTATTTAGCCATTTCTGTAATTACATTCAATGTTCTTACAAATACTGCTGCAGCTTCTGCTCTTGTTGCATTATTTGCAGGAGCAAATGTGCCGTCGCCGTTACCGTTCATAACGCCTGCACCTACTGCCCACTGCATAGCAGGAACAGCATATTCACTCATAGCAAAGCTATCGCTGTATGAAAGTACATTTGTATTATCACCTGCTGAAGTATCAAGGTTGTTATAGTTCATGTATCTATAAAGTATAGCAGCCATCTGCTCACGTGTGATCTTGTCATCAGGAGCAAATTCTGTATCACTGATACCCATTACGATACCGCCCTTATGAGCCCATGCTATTGCAGCTGCATAATACTCATAGCTCGGAACATCAACAAAGTCAAGAACACCTGTTATCGGAGAACCTGCCATTCTGTAAAGAACTGTAACAAACATACCTCTTGTAATGTCAGCATTAGGATCAAAGTAGTTTGCAGATGTACCGTTCATCAGTTCATTTCTGTTAGCAGCCTTTACTGCATCATAGAACCAATCGCTTTCAGATACATCGAGGAACGGGTTTTTCCATGTTGTGGTTTCGCCGCTTTTCGGAATATATTTTCCGCCGCTTGTACCGTTATTGTTTGTATTTGTATTCTTTCTGTATTTTGCAACCAGAGTAATGTCTGATGTTACCGGAGTATTAAATTTATACAGACTTCCGTTTATGCTGTTCAAATACCAGCCGTCGAATATATAACCATACTTGCTCGGTGAAGAAGGCTCTGCAACCTTCTGTCCGCTTTCAACAACTGTTGTCCATGAAGCTTTGTTGTTGTTCGGATCAAATGTTACGGTAAATGTTGCAGCCTTAACATCAGTGTAAGGTATAACCGCATAAGATGCAGAATCACCTACAGGAACTGTGATGTATACATAATCTTCATCCTCTGTATATGTTCCTGCTGCACCCGTAGTGCTCTTTTTAACCTCAGTTACTTTACCGTCAGCTCCGACAGAAATAACCTTTATATCAGTATTGTCAAGCTTTGTAACAGGAACCGCAACTACTACAGTACCTTCTTTGATGTCGGCTTTTTCTACATCATCAATTTTTACGACAGTTTTTACATCAACATATTTTACATCATCTTTTACAACGTTAATTGTTGAGTCTTTGTCGATACTTTCTTCGATTTTGTCTTTGTTTTCGGTTGTTACATCCTTAACCTCTACGTTAAGTT
Source organism: uncultured Eubacteriales bacterium (assembly GCA_905205855.1). Lineage (GTDB taxonomy): Bacteria > Bacillota > Clostridia > Monoglobales > Monoglobaceae > Ructibacterium. The sequence goes on from CAJLFL010000116.1 coordinate 4,758, forward strand.
CAACCTTCTTATCCTCATCCAATGCCTTTTTAACGTCTTCGTTATCCTTTACCATGTCAGCAGCATTGTCGATTTTCTCGATTGTAGTATCAGTAGTATTTGAAACATCAGTGTTTACAACATTTTCAGCCGGAACAGCAATTTTAGCTTCGGTATCGCCGGATACTACAACGTCTGTTGTTATAGTCTTGTCACCGGAAACAACCTTTACATTGTACTTACCTTCAGTCAAAGTAAACTCAGCTTTTCCGTCTGTAAGAGTCTTTTCTTCACCGTTTACGGTAACCTTTGCATCAGCAGCAGCGTTTTCAACCGTTACGGTCAGAACAGCTGTCGGATTTACAACTGCCACGCTTACTCCGATATCAGACTTACCGTCTTTTTTAGCGGTAAAGCTCATATCCTGGGTAAATGTCTTGCCGGCATAGTTAAAGCTGATAGTAACAGCACCTGTCATACTTCCGGTTACTGCATAATTTCCGTCTTTTTTAACAGAAAGACCTGAAGCAGTAAAGCTCATATCAGCAAGCTTATCGGAAAGATTGCCAACTGTAACGTCGTCACTTACTTCAATAACAAGCTTCAGCTGTTTATAAGAGCCGACAGTTTCAACCGAACGTGACTTCTCTGTGAAAGCAGCTTTTGCGGTGTCATCAAAACCATCCATCTTAGATCCGTTTTTCAATGCAGACGGCAAAACGAAATTAGATGTATTCGGATACTTAAGAACGAGAGTGAACTCGCCCTTTACAGCTGCGCTGTCGAGTCTGTCCTGATCCTCTTTCTCAGTAACCAACTTATAGATTTCAGCCTTCTGTCTTTCAAACTCAGCCTTAACCTCAGACATTGCTATGTCTGCTTTAAGGTCAACAGTTTCACCCTTAGTAATTGTTGTAGCAACACTGTAAGCTGCATCATTTGCGCCCTTGACCTGCAAGTCAGCACTTACATCCATATTCTCTGCCGCAAAGCCGAGTACAGATGTCTGCAGAATCATAGCAGCTGCCAAAACAACCGTAAATAACTTTTTCATTTCTTTAGCCTCCTAAAACTTATGTATATATTTATGTTAATATATTTAATTATTTTTCTTAATAAATTTTAATCTTCTTCCTAACATATAAACTACAAGGGCATTGATAAAGCATCCTGTCAAAACACCTATCGTGTCAAGAAGAACATCCGTAAACTGTCCACTTCTTCCGGGTACAAACAACTGATGTATTTCATCGCTTCCGGCAAAAATGAATCCTGCCGCAACTGTAAGTATGATTTGCCTGTACCTTTTTATATTATACAACTGAAACAGGCAACTTGTCAATATCCCCCAGAGAGTATATAGTGAATAATGTGCTAATTTTCTTACAAAATTATGATATTTTTTTATCAAATTTGTTTTTTCTGCCTTAGGCATATCGTTATAGCCGGATACACTTTTTTCAAGAACCTTAACCACAATGCCTCGGCTTACCTCACTTGACTGCTCCGCA
>CAJLFL010000117.1 GCA_905205855.1 uncultured Eubacteriales bacterium
TGATATTCGGTACCTGTAGGTGCGTCTGTTGCCGCGTAATTGTCGACGGAGAAACAAAGTTTGCCTGTGTTGATGGTCCGGATTTTGACGGTCATCTTGTGGACTTAGATACAGCTATACGCCGAAGCAGAATGTTTGCAGAGGGCGAAAAACGTTCCCGCGAGGAGCATAAATGCAGAATGGAGGGAATGAACAATGCCTAATATGTCACAGACAAAGGTTGCCATGCCTGAACAGGAGCCTAATGTCAGAAATAAGAATTTTCTGGAGGTTTCCTCCGGATATACCGAGGAAATGGCAATAGAAGAAGCAACAAGATGTTTAAATTGTAAACACAGACCTTGTATGGGCGGATGTCCCGTTATGGTTAAAATACCTGAGTTTATAGAGCTTGTTGCTGCCGGAAAGTTTGAGGACGCATACAATAAGATTCAGGAAACAAGTTCATTGCCGGCGGTTTGCGGCAGAGTATGTCCGCAGGAAAACCAGTGTGAGAAATATTGCGTACGCGGCATTAAGGGCGAGCCGGTCGGAATCGGACGTCTTGAGCGTTTCGTTGCGGACTGGTATATGAAAAACGGAAGCGGAAAACAGGACAAGCCTGTTTTAAACGGCAAGAAAGTAGCTGTTGTGGGCGCAGGTCCTTCAGGACTTACCTGTGCCGGTGATTTGGCAAAGCGCGGATATGAAGTAACTGTTTTTGAGGCATTTCATACTCCGGGCGGTGTCTTGGTTTATGGTATACCGGAGTTCCGTCTGCCTAAGGATATAGTAAAAGCCGAAATCAAAAAGCTTGAGGAGCTTGGCGTAAAAATTATGACAGACATGGTTATCGGTAGGGTTTTGTCGGTTCAGGAACTTATGGATGAAGAAGGCTTTGACGCTCTGTTTATCGGTACAGGTGCGCGACTTCCGAGTTTTATGGTGATTCAGGGCGAGAACCTTAACGGTTTGTATTCAGCAAATGAATTTCTGACCAGAATCAATCTAATGAAGGCGTATAAATTTCCGGAATATGATACACCAATATCGCTTAGCAAAAATGTTGTGGTTGTCGGCGGCGGAAATGTTGCTATGGATGCTGCACGCAGTGCAAAAAGACTCGGTGCAGAGAATGTGACGATTGTTTATCGTCGCAGCGAGGAGGAAATGCCGGCACGGCGAGAAGAAGTACATCACGCAAAGGAGGAAGGCATAGAGTTCAGCTTGCTTTGCAATCCGGTTAAAATACATGGTACGGAGGACGGTTGGGCATCTGAGGTTGAGTGCATAAGAATGGAACTCGGCGAGGCTGACGCTTCGGGACGCCGCAGACCTGTTGCGGTTGACGGCAGCGAGTTCAATATCAAGGCGGAAACCGTTATAATTGCTATCGGTCAAAGTCCGAATCCTTTGATAAAAAATACAACTCCGGATCTTGAAACCAACAAACGCGGTTGTATTGTTGTAAAAGACAGTACCGGCGCGACTTCAAAGCAGGGAGTATACGCCGGCGGAGATGCGGTTACCGGAGCTGCAACCGTTATTTTGGCTATGGGCGCAGGAAAAGATGCTGCTGCCGCTATAGACGAATATCTTAATAAATAGAGAAAAATTAAATAATAATATATAAAGGAGTAGTGATTCACTATGGCACTTAAAAATGCATATCTTAAAAAGGTTTTTGATCAAGTTCAAAAACGTGACGGAAATGAGCCGGAGTTCCTGCAGGCTGTTGAGGAAGTATTGGAATCCTTAGAGCCGGTTATGGATAAGCACCCCGAATACGAGGCTGCCGGTCTTATGGAACGCTTGGTAGAGCCTGAAAGAGTTATCTCATTCCGTGTTCCGTGGGTTGATGACAACGGTAAAACTCAGGTTAACCGCGGTTACAGAGTTCAGTTCAACAGCGCAATAGGTCCGTATAAAGGCGGCTTGCGTCTGCATCCGTCAGTATATCCCGGTATCATTAAGTTTTTGGGCTTTGAGCAGATATTTAAAAACTCTCTTACCGGACTTCCTATCGGCGGAGGCAAGGGTGGTTCAGACTTCGATCCTAAGGGTAAGTCCGACGGCGAGGTTATGCGTTTTTGCCAGAGCTTTATGACAGAGTTGTCTAAGCATATCGGTGCGGATACTGATGTTCCTGCCGGTGATATAGGTGTCGGCGGCCGTGAAATCGGATACCTTTTCGGACAGTATAAGCGTCTGAGAAACGAATTTACTGGCGTTCTGACAGGTAAAGGTCTTACATGGGGCGGAAGCCTTGCAAGAACAGAGGCTACAGGCTATGGCTTGTGCTACTTTACCAATGCAATGCTTAAAGCAGCAGGAAAGTCATTCGAGGGCAAAACTGTTGTAATTTCCGGTTCCGGTAATGTTGCTATTTATGCAAACGAAAAGGCAACGGAATTTGGTGCAAAGGTTGTTGCTATGTCTGATTCCAATGGCTATGTTTATGACAAGAACGGAATTGACCTCAAAACCGTTAAACAGCTTAAAGAGGTTGAGAGAAAGAGAATCAAGGAGTACATAAATGTACATCCTGACGCTGAATATCATGAAGGCTGTAGCGGTATCTGGAATGTCAAGTGTGACATTGCTCTGCCGTGTGCAACTCAGAACGAGCTTGATATAGACGGAGCAAAGGCTCTTATCGCAAACGGCTGCTTTGCTGTTGCAGAGGGCGCAAACATGCCGTCAACTCCTGAGGCTATAGCTGCAATTCAGGAGGCAGGTCTGTTGTTTGGACCGGCAAAGGCTGCAAATGCGGGCGGTGTTGCAACATCTGCTTTGGAAATGAGCCAGAACAGTATGCGTTATTCATGGAAGTTTGAAGAAGTTGACGCTAAACTGAAGGATATTATGGAGGATATATTTGAAAAGGTAAGCAATGCTGCTGCCGAGTACGGCATGGAGGGCAACTATGTTGCCGGTGCAAATATTGCCGGATTCAAGAAGGTTGCAGATGCAATGATGGCACACGGTATCGTTTAATAACAGACAATCTTTCGGCGCTGCCGGGGCATGTATATGCTTCGGCAGCGGACGCTCCTTGATAATTCCCCGGATACTGTCAAAAGAGGAATTTTCAAGGATCGTTAAAAGGAGGATATGTTATATGGTATTTGAAGAAAAAACCGTTTCATCAAAGGAAATATATAAAGGCAGGATTATTACTGTTAAGGTTGAGGAAGTTGAAATGCCGGACGGCAAGCTTGCTTCGAGAGAAATCGTAAAGCATCCGGGCGGTGTCGGTGTTGTTGCTTTGACGGACGATAATAAAATAATTATGGTAAAGCAGTACCGAAAGCCTCTTGATGAATCTATATACGAAATACCGGCAGGAAAAATGGATAACGGAGAGGAGCACAAAATCTGCGGTATAAGAGAGCTTGAGGAGGAAACAGGGTATAAAGCCGAAAAATTTGAGTATCTTGGTTTTATTTATCCGTCACCCGGATTTACGGACGAGGTTACGCATATTTATCTTGCAACAGGACTGTATCAGGGACAGGCACACCTTGATCCGGACGAGTTTTTAGATACGGTCAAGATACCGCTTGACGAGGTTGTTGAACGTATAATGAATAATGAAATCTCTGACGCAAAAACGGTTGTAGGTGTCTTAAAAGCAATAAAGCGGTTAAATGCGTAGAAAGGAAGATTGCCATGGATAATAAGCGTGTAGAAGTAAAAATCAATAATGTTGAATATACGCTGGTTACCAACGAAACAGAGGAATATGTGCAAAGAGTTGCGCTTCAGGTAAACAAGCGCATGGCGCAGATTCAGGAAGAAAACAAGCAGCTAAGTACTGCCATGACCGCTGTTTTGGCAGCAATAAATAGTGCTGATGACTTGCTTAAAAATAAAGAGGTGCTTGATAATATCCGTGCTGAGCTTAAAAAATATATGGAAGAATCAAGACTGAACGGCGAGGAACTTGCTGAGAAAAAGCTGGAAGTTGAAAAGATGAAAGAGGATATTCATAAGCTTCAGATTGAACTTGCCAAAAAAGAAACAGAGCTGTCGGCGGCACGTCGTATACAACGACCGTAAAATGTCTGAAAATAGGAGTTTTTATAATGGAATTATTAGCACCGGCAGGTAATATGGAATGTCTAAAAGCCGCTGTTTCCTGCGGTGCGGATGCAGTATATTTTGCGGGTAAAAGCTTTGGCGCACGCAGCTATGCGGATAATTTTTCCGTTACGGAAATCTATGATGCGGCACAATATTGCAGGCTTCGCGGTGTCAAAAGCTATGTGACCGTGAATACAGTTGTTTTTGACCGTGAGAGGAAAGAACTTAACGATTATATATATCATTTGGCAGATGCCGGTGTGGACGGCGTTATTGTTCAGGATATAGGCGTGATTGACAGTTTCAGTAAGATTTGCCCGGATATGGACATTCATGCCAGTACTCAAATGACAATTCATAATACAGACGGTGTGCGTGCGCTTGAAAAAATGGGAATAAAACGTGCAGTTCTCGCCCGTGAACTTTCTGAAGAAGAAATCAGGAATATTTCAGATAACACAGATATAGAGCTTGAAATATTTGTGCACGGTGCAATGTGCATGAGTTATTCAGGTCAATGCCTGATGAGCAGCGCCCTCGGAGGCAGAAGCGGCAACCGTGGTATGTGTGCTCAACCGTGTCGTTTAGGCTACAGCGCTGAAATGAATCGGACAAAGAAATCATATCTCAGTCTTAAAGATATGTCACTTATCTACCATCTTGATAAGCTGCGCGATATGGGAGTTGCCTCGCTTAAAATTGAGGGAAGAATGAAAGGCGCAGACTATGTTTCGGAGGCGGTAAGTGTATTCCGTGCGTGTATCGACAGAGGCTGCCGGGCAACGGCGGAGGAAAAAGATAGGCTTAACAGAGTTTTTTATCGCGGCGGTCTGACCGATGGGTATTTTGTAAATAAAAAGGGACCTGAAATGTTTGCGTTTGATAAGCCGGATAACCCATATGAAAAAACGAACGATACGACTTATAATGACGCAGATGATAAGCGCACGAAAATCAAGTGTTCTGCAGTGTTTGCTGAGGGCGAAAAACCGATAATTGAACTTGAAGGTTTGGAATGTAAAGTAAAGTGTACTGCGAATGAAATACTTGAAAAAGCGGAAAAAAATCCGGCAGATATTGACAAAATAAAAATGAACCTTTGCAAAACCGGAGGAACAGCATTTGTTTTTCATAATCCCGAAATATGTCTTAAAGGAAATCCTTTCGTGCCGATAAAGGTGATTAACGAGCTGCGACGAGAGGCGATAGCATTGCTTGTATCCGAGGTTTCCGTTAAGGCTAAAAAGGAAACCATACGCTTGCCGCTTTGTGTAGAAAATAAAAATGTTGTTGATGGATTTTCCTTTACAGCATCTGTTAACTCAATTGAGCAATACAAGGCACTGAAGGAATTTCCGTTTAAAAAAATTGATGTGCCGGTATGGCTGATAGAGAAATATCCGGATGCTTTTTCGGATGATGCCGAGAGAATAGTTATTAACCCCGGAGTTATATGCAAGGACAGAGCAATGCAAAAGCTGGCAGTTTGTCTTGAAAAGCTGGAGCAATACGGATATAAAAATTTGAGAGCGGAAAATATAGCTTGGCTTAAAGAAGTAAACAGGTTTTCTGTTCTTGGCGGATTTCGTATGAATATAACAAATTCTGCTGCGTTAAAGGCATTATCTGCCGCCGGGCTTAAAACAGTATGTCTTTCACCTGAGCTGAACATTGCTCAAATACGTGATATAGAAAAGTGTGTACCTGCCGAGGCTGTTATATACGGACATTTGCCGCTCATGCTTACTGAAAACTGTGTGTTAAAAAATATGAAAAAATGTCCGTGCAGCGGAACAGGCAGAATATATGACAGAAAAAATAAATGCTTTTATGTATTACGTGACGGACAGGAATGCAGAAATATTATATTGAACAGTGTGCCGATATATATGGGTGATAGACTTGGTGACATAAAGCGTGCCGGCGTATCATTGGGGCAGCTGATGTTTACAATAGAAAATGCTGCAGAAACAGAAGAAATTTGCAGGGTGTATTTTGACGGACGTAAATACACAGGTGACTATACAAGATTACATTTTTACAAAGGAGTTTTGCAAAGATGAAGATGAAAATTAAATACTTAAGTGACTTGGCACAAAAACCCGAGTTCAAAACCAACGGCAGTGCAGGAATGGACTTGACTGC
>CAJLFL010000118.1 GCA_905205855.1 uncultured Eubacteriales bacterium
ATAATTATACCACACCTTAGTATTATGGTCAAGTTTTTAAAAAAACACTTAAATATTATAACAACAATTATTTTGTTTGTGCTTTTATTGTTTGATACAGATTTTCACTCTGTAGGCAAGCTTAGAATATTTACTCTCTGCCGCGAGGCAGCTGTTACAGCTCTTAATGTTATTGAATATTTGGCAAGGTATACAAAAAAGTAGTCACTGACTTTCCTAAAGAGAAGAAAACCTATCAATAGCATCTTGAACAGTATACCATAGTTCTTGGAGAGGAACTCTAAAAACTACTACTTTATTATACGAGGCGATATATCATGGCTGATAGTTCTGTCAAACGAAAGACTTTTACATCATCAGAAGTAAAAAACAGATGGAACAAACAGCACTACAAGCAAGTTTCTTGTCAGCTTAATAAAGAGCTTGTCAATCAATGGGAAGAAAAGCTTAAATCTGATGGAATTAGCAAGAGTGAGTTTATCAGAAACGCAATAAAGGCATATCTAAAAACAGGCGAAGAAGCAGAGAAGAAATAGCCTCTGCTTTTACCTTTTTATAGCTCTTAAAGCTTTTGGATGCAACACCTGAATTATGTATTTATCGCTGTAGTAAACAATAGCAGCTATCTGATGCCATGATTTAAGCTTTATGTATCTTTCGTATAATATAGTGCGGCAAGCGCCATCCGGTACGCTTTGAATAGCCTTGTTTATTTCTGCACAAATATCCATACGGAAAGCCGTTTAATAATATAAACGGGCGCCCACATGGGGCGCCCCTACGGGATAATGTTATGCATTATATATTGTTGTTATCCGTATTGCTGCCTGTTATAATGCGCTTTGCGTATCTGTCGGATCGCCGTTTATGGCAAGGTCATATTCGTGTGACCAGTCCATTCCGCGATACTGTGCCGCGCGCTCGTCTGTTTCTATAAACTCCATAAGCAGGTCAAGCATATCCTTTGTCCATGTGTTTTTGTCTATTTGCGCGGTTGTAAATTTGTTAAGCGTTATCATCTCAAAGCCGAACAAATCCTTTACCTGTGTTTTTGCCGCACCGCCGACAACCTCCTCGACAAGATGGCTCGGTATAAATAAAACTCCGCCGCCTGCGCCGAATACCACATCTCCCGGCAGACAAACCGCATTGCCGATACGGACAGGGGTGTTATAGCCTGTTATAATAAAATCGCGGATCGGTGTCGGATCAATTCCGCGGTAGTAAACCTGTGTGTCCTCAACCTTTTTCATTTGCTCGGTATCTCTTACGCCGCCCCAGATGACAGCGCCGCCGTTTTCGTTTTTGGTCTTGTTCTTCAGCGCCGTTGTAAGGTTTCCGCCCAGAAATGTCCCCTTATAAATCTTGTCGTACATATCTATTACGGGGACGTCACCCTCGCACAGGTTATCTATTATCCACTGATTGTATGTACCGGTGCGGTTTTCGCTTCTGCCTATATCCTTTACAACCTTGTCAAGGTCGGGACGGTAAGGGCAATAAGCCGCGGTTACCGCTCTGCCGATCAGCTTTCTGCCGTCATCATGAAGGGTGTGAAAGCGTCCTTCAAACTGGCTTTCATAACCCTTGACAAAAATCGGTTTCCATACCTCCTCTAAGGTAAGGCTTTTTAAAGCCTTTAAGTATTTATCTTCTACCTTAGGACGTCCGTCCGAAAAGCGCTCTCCCTTCCACTGCGGCGTCAGGGCAATTATTTCTTCTCTTACGTTAAAATGCATAAAACTCACTCCTATACTGTTATTTCAAAATCGTTATAACCGCTTTTGCTAAGCATGATATCAAATGTCTTTCCGTTTGCGGACAGCTCATACTCTCCGTAAAAGCCTTTGAACTTTGCTATACCGTCCGCCTTTGACTCGGTTTCGGTTTCCGTGTGCCAGCGCTCGTTAAACAGATGATGTATCATCTCATATGACGGTTTTTTGCTAAGGTCAAAGCGTAAAAGTCCGCCGCGGTAAAAGTTTTCGCCTGCGGACATATCACCCTTTGGCGCAAACGCCGCATAGCCGTCCGGCAGATTCCAGTAGATAACGGCTTCGGTTGCCTTGTGGCTGAACCATATGCTGTATAGCTGCTCAATAAGCTCTGCCTGAAGCTGCTCATCCTCGGCAGAATCGGTGTATGCCGGCAGCGTCACCTCGGTAATCTGTATTGGTTTGCCAAGCTTTTCATAGGTATCCAAAACAGAGAATATGGTTTTGGGATTATAAAGGTCATCCGTCAGTTTTGTTCTTTCGTCATCCGGCGTCATAAACACATGATACTGCATACCCACCGTGTCAATTCTCAGTCCGTGCTCCAATCCCTGCTTTATCATCAGATAATACGCGCTGCGTGTGTAGTTATAACTTTCCCAGCTCCATATATGAGGTGTCGCTTCGTTTACTATAAGCTCGTTTGACCTAAAGTATTTCTCTGCCAGACGGAAGTTCCAGTCAAATACGTCATCCGCTATATAAAACTTCTCTCTGCCGCTGAATGACCAGACACCGCAGCATAAAAGCTCGTTTATTACCTCCCAGCCGGGAATTTTATCCGAATATCGCTCTGATAACTCGCTGTAGCGTTTTTCAAGCAGGCGTTTGATGTCCGGTATCTCCAGGTTGTCAAGCCATTCCGGGTGATGTGCAAAATACGACAGACAGTGTGCCTTGGGGATAATATTATTTTCGGAACAGTATTCCAGACACAAATCCGGCGCAGGCCGGCGGTAGACTTTAGGGCTGTCCTTTTCATAACGCAGCTTGCCGCGGACAGGTTCATTGCCGTTCCAGTAAAAAGGCAGAGTTGCAGTGTTAAAAGCGTCTCTGAATAAGGCCTTGTACTTCTCGTTTTTTTCCTCGTTCTCAAACTCGTCAAGCATAAACAGGTTTGCACCATGCATAAACTCGTGCCGTTTTTGCTTTGCCTTGATTTTTACGCCCGGCACGGGATTTCCGTCCTTGTCCTTTACCGTTATAGCGGCAAAGCCTTTTCTGTTCTGCTCAATGCCAAGCCTTACGCGCTCGTCGGTTTCCTCTTTGTATTTGTTAAAGCTTTTCAGAATATCGTCCCTTCTGCTCATGTTAAAGCTCCTTTCTTTATGTTATTTTTCGGGCGGATGATATCCGCCCCTACGGATGGCGTATATTATATATCATTTATATTTTACAATACCGCCGTGTGGTTGCCCATTGTCATGCTAAAGATGCATACCGCCGTCTATAATGATTTCAGAACCGGTTATATATCCGCCCTCGTCGGAGCAAAGCATCAAAACCGCCGGTGCTATGTCCTCCGGTGTGCCGACACGTCCTGCCGGAATTGCGGAAACAACGCCGTCCTTAAAGCGCTTGTCTGCAAATGCCGCCTCGTTGCGCGGTGTGTATATCGCACCCGGCGCGACATTGTTTACCGTTATTCCGTACGGTGCAAGCTGCGGAGCAATATTCTCGCACAGCTTTTTCTGTGCCGCCTTTGTTACTCCGTAAAGCGCCAGCTCCGGGTGATTGTTGTACTGATTTACGCTGCCTATGGCAACAATTCTGCCCCAGCCCTTTTCTTTCATATAGGGCACATATTGCCTTATCAGATAATAGCTGCTTTTGAGGTTGCAGCTGAGCTGAGCGTCGAATTCCTCCTCGGTAAACTCATCCCACCTGCGCTTGTACTGAACCGACGCATTGAGGACAAGAATGTCAACACCGCCTGTTCTTTCAAACAAGCCCTCGCGTTCCTCTTTTTTTGTCAAATCCGCGCGCAGCGGTATGCTGTTCGGAATTTTTTTGCCTGCCTCTCTGCATTTTTCATCACTTGACGCTCCGTTTACAAAGACCTTTGCGCCGCGCTCTGCCAAAAGCCTTGCTGTGGCAAAGCCTATTCCCTGTGTTGCGCCTGTCACAAGCGCGGTTTTGCCGTTTAAATCAAACATCCGTCAGTCACCTCGTACTCTCTGTCAAACTCCATGATAAAGCCGTTGCTTACGTTATCGGTAAACTTCAGCGGATCTTCGGAATTGCTCTCAAACATATCATAATGATTCGGCACGGCAAGCCGCGGTTTTATTATTTTGTCAAGTTTAACGGCGTCCGTGACATTCATGTTTCCGAGCCGTCCGTTGATGCAGACAAACAGATAATCACAGCGTATCTCCTCAAGCCGCTTGTTATAATAGGTATCTCCGGTAAAGTATAGGCGTTCAGTGCCGTATTCCGCAAGAACGCCGACCGCCGGTACGGTGTGATCGGCAAAGACTGCCGTTATCTTAAAATCACCGATTTTGTATACAGCACCCTCGTCAAATTCCGCATAGTTTGTCACACCAAGCTGTGTAAGAGTTTCTTTGCAGTCCGTCGGTGCGTAAAACGTCATATTTTTATCCATAAGCGGTATCGCGTCAATGTCAAGATGGTCAAGATGATTGTGTGTGCATATAATTCCGTCAGCTTTTACGTCCTGCGGCTTTACGGGTATTCTGCGCATACGCGGACGGTTTTCTATGCGGCTGACCGAGTCCGAAAGATACGGATCAATATATATGACCGTTCTGCCGTCCGATAAAACATATCCGCTTTGACCAAGCCATTTAATCTTCATCAGCTCCACTCCCTGTCGTTTGCCCATTCGTTATCCCAGAATGAGGTATCTCCCCATGCTTCGGGGTATTTCTCGTGCATATGCTCCTTTATCAAGTCCTCGTTAAGGCTGTCTATGCCAAGTCCCGGCTTGTTCGGAACATTAACAAAGCCGTCTTTAAACAGCGGATTGTCTATGCCGAGCGCAAGGTCGTTCCACCACGGAATGTCCACGGAATGAAACTCCACAGCCAAAACATTCTGTACTGCCGCCGCAGCATGAATCGCAGCCATGCATGCGATAGGACTTTCTGCCATATGTATCGCCATTGCAATGCCGTAATCCTCGCACATATTTCCAAGCTTTTTCATTTCCATTGCTCCGCCGACGGTCAGTATATCGGGGTGTACGACCGATACGCCGCCGTTTTCCATCAGAGGTCTGAAGTTTTCCGCAAGGTAAATATCCTCGCCTGTGCATATAGGAACATTGCAGGCGTGTGAGATTTTTTCAAAATGCTTTGTATAATGCCATGGTGCAATATCTTCAATCCAGGCAATGTTGTACTTCTCCAGCCGCTTTGCAAACATAATGCAGTCCTCAATGCAGACATGCCCAAAATGGTCAATGGCAAGCGGTACTTCATAGCCGATTACATCACGCACCTGTTTTACATAATCCTCAAGATAATCCATGCCCTTCTGCGTCATATGTATGCCGGTCGCGTGATGCGGAATGGTAAATGTTTCATAATTCTTTCCGAGCATCATGTCCATGTCAACAGAGCCTTTTTGGTGGTTTATTGCCTTCATGGAATATTTTTTTATATCCTCCAGAAATCCTGTCGGCGCATTAAGGCAGCCCGGATCGTCAAGCATAAGCTCTATTCCCAAATCCATCTTTAAGAAGGTAAAGCCCTGCTCCATACGCTTTTTCAGTGCGTGTCCCATGTCTGTTCCGGTATGCTTGCCGTCTACGTCGGTATCGCAGTACATACGCACCTTATCGCGGAACTTTCCGCCGAGCATCTGCCACAGCGGCACGCCCCATGCCTTGCCGGCAAGATCCCATAATGCAATTTCTATTCCGGAAACTCCGCCGCCCTGACGTGAATGTCCGCCAAACTGCCTGATTCTGCGGAACAGCTTGTCAACATTACAGGGGTTTTCGCCGACTAATCTGGACTTCAGCATCAGCGCATATGTTGCGCTTGACGCGTCGCGTACCTCGCCATAGCCGATAATGCCCTGGTTTGTATAAATTTTAATCAGCGGACAGTGCTTCGGCGCGCCGTTTATGTTGGCAACCCGTATGTCGGTGATTTTCAGTTCGCTCGGAGCGGAGCATGTGTTAACGTTCTGTGAAATATTATCTTTAAGCAATTTGACAGCACCTCTTGACTTTCTTGTATTTTTAGATTAGTATAAAATAAAATTCTTTAAATTACAACAATTATATTCAGAAGTTTATCCAGTATATTTTGATAGGGTGAGGACTATGACCTTCGGAGAGGTGCTGATACCGGATGTACGCCTGTTTCATTCAAAGGTTCAGCCGGGAACAAGAGCGTAGGCTTACGGGAGTCGAACACAATATGGTTTAAACAGGCAAATTTATGA